>SLQI01000510.1 GCA_007131535.1 Balneolales bacterium
CAAATCCTACGACAACTATATTTCAATAGATGAAGCTCCGCAGGATATGTATGGAAAAGTTCTTTCTATCCCGGATGATTTAATCTATACCTACTATACGCTGCTTACAGATGTAGATACCGAAAGACTTCCCGAGCTCAGAAAACGTGCGGAAGAAGATCCGCGCAACAGCAAGCATGAGTTGGCTGAAACCCTGGTGAGAATGTATCATGGGGCCGATAAAGCCAAAGAATCCCGGGAATATTTTGAAAAGACGGTAATAAATAAGGAAATTCCGGATGATATCCCCGAATTTGAAATCGATAAAGGTGATGTAAGGATTTTAGACGTCATTAAAGATATCGGTTTTGTTCCCAGTAAAGGTGAAGGGAAACGTTTAATTAGCCAGGGTGGGGTTTCTGTCGACGGAGCTAAAGTAACCGATATTAATCACTCCCTTCAATTTGAAAACGGGAATTCATATACCATAAAAGTGGGTAAGCGAAAATTCGGAAAGCTTGTCACCAAAAAATAAAGTGCTATGTCCGACCAAACAGAACATGCAATTAAGGAAAGTGGGTACGAGTTCACGGAGCAAGGGTTTCATCAGGCTATAGCTAAAGATGATGGTAATGCAGTAAAGTTGTTTCTGGAAGCCGGCTTTAATCCGGAGCAAACAGACCAGTCCGGCTATACCGCTTTAATGAATGCGGTTACCGAATCTGCTCTTAATTCGGTCAACTGCCTGCTTGAATACAATGTACAGATCAATCGGGTGAATCGTCACGGCAAATCTCCATTAATGATGGCTGTAATAAGCGGCAATACACAGATTGCACACGCGCTTTTAAAATATGGAGCAGATATCAACCAGCAGTCTTCTACAGGCGAAACTCCATTAATGCTGGCCATTATTTCCAACAATCTTAATATGGTCAAGCTTATGCTTCAGTATAATGCAGATACTGAAATAGTAAGCAAAGAAGACTTTACGGCATCGGATTTGGCACAAAAGGTCGGCAATTCTTATATCGTTGAGCTGATTCATGATTTTAAAGATGAAAAAAGAGTCGAATCGGTGGACCAGGACTCTGATAAGGGTAAAAACAAATCCCAGTTTTTTGAATCCGAAGAATTCGATTCAGCTATAGAAGCAGGAGATTTGAGTAAAGTAAAGCATCTTCTTGAAAAGGGGCAGAATCCCGACCCCGCCACTTCGGCCTACACCCCGTTAATGCTGGCAGCAAGTGAAGGTCATCCGGAAATACTCGCAGAGTTACTCAAGTACAAACCTCGGCTCAAACGGGTTAACAAAAACGGGTATACAGCACTTCATATCGCCGTTATCAGTGGGCATATCGAATGTGCAAAAACATTGTTGGATGCCGGAATAGATGTTAATATTAAGAGTAAAGGTGAAGATACATCCCTTCACAAGGCAATTTTACAGCAAGAACCACGAATGGTAGAGTTACTGCTGAAGTATGGAGCCGACCCAAATATTGACAATGCCCGGCAATACCGGCCTATAGATCTGGCAATACTTAAAGACAATGCAGATATCGTGGCGTTACTCCTCTCCCACGGAGCCCAACCCTCTGAGGGCGATAGTTTCCGGGATTTACAATCAAGAACCCAGTCTGAAGAGATATCGGAGTTGTTGGCCCGATACATTAACTCTTAGTATTGGCTGATCCAAGGCTATCTATAAAACAAAGGTAATTCGGTAATCTCCGCGGGTAGGCTCATAGCCGAAGCGTAGCCCGGCATCAAAGGTTAAATTGAATAGTTCGAACCGGGTGCGTAGCTCTGCACCGTAGACCGTGCGGGTCTGGTCTGGTATAGTCTGTGCAAAATCAAAATCAAGCGGGCTTATGGTGTTGGTGAACAGCACCCCATACACCGATTGTAACTGGGACGGAAGCAAAAGCCAGGCTTTATCAGCATGCAGCAGCGGGATAATATAACGGGAGGAAAAACGCAACAAGTGGTCTGTATCGGGTAAGTCGCCAACCTGAAATCCCGGTGTCAAAAACCCCGTTTGATCTAACAGAATACCATTTGAATATTGAAACTCCAGACCCAGCCGGAGACTTTGATTGTATCGACGTAAAGAGGACAGGTATCCGAATGCGCCGCCACTGACGGCATAATCCATCGAGCCGGTAAACTCATCCGTAAACCCGGCATACCACTGGTTGTAGAGCTGAAGGCCCGTGTTGGGCTGCATATCCTGTAAATTTTGCTGCAGCCTGTAGGCATAACTAAATCGAACCGAAGCCCGATACTGTTCAATCCAATCAGACGGTTCAGGCAGAACTCCTTCCTGGTACACTGCGCGCAGTCTTGAATAACGGATATCCGGAGTTACCGTAATTCCCGAAAAGTACAGGTTGTTTTCGAGTGTGTAAGGTAAGCGCGTGCTCAGGCTGAATCCCTGACTCTGCAACCCGAGGTTTCCACTGCTCGATGGATTTGAAAATGCACGAATCGTGTACCCTGGATAAAAACTCCGTCGGGTATATTGCGCATCATACCATAGATACTCACCACCGTAACTCAGGCTTAATTCATACTTGTTGCGGCGAAGTACATCTCCACTTGCAACCGTTGCGCCAAAACGCTGTTGGGGATAGATATCATCAAATGAAGCAATGGGATAAACGGCTCTCGGGCGCAGCCACCCCAATCCGGTTTGATAGTTTTCGGTTTGCCAATCCAAAGAAACTGCCTGAAGCTCATCTCCTATTCGGGATCGATTGACATATTCGGATATCTCGGTAACCCTTGTTCCGAAATCCACACGTCGATTGAAAAAGTTTTCGCGCTCCAGAGTTGCCGGTTTTCGGGTACTTTCTTTTTGCACCACGAACACGATTTTATCTCCGCCGGGATGATAGGATCCTTCAAAAGCATTATACAACGAATTGGTTACCTGGTATACCGTATCATCCTGCAGGTCCCACTCATAGATGTTCATTACCCCGTTTTCATCCGAGCTGAACAGCAGCTTGTCTCCTTCAGGATGCCAGTGCAAATCAAAAATAGAGGCATAGGAAAACGCCAGGTCGGGAGTCGACTTTTCTAATTGCGGGTCGTTTTGATCCACCAGCCACACCCCCTGTTTACCGTTGATGTTTGCCGCAATGGCAACATGCCCATCATCCCCCGACCGTGCAGCCATTTCATGTATGTTATCGGGATATATACTGAGGAGCGTATCTACCACTTCCCCCTCGTTCAACTCCACCCACTGAGAAGTTTCCTGATGCGTTTGCAAAGCCATAATTCGATCCCCGTGAAATACCGGGTTATGTACCCTCGCATCTTCCGTAATTTGGCTCAGGTTTCCCGATGCCGGATCCAAATCGAACAGATCCATTTTCCAGGTGTTGTGATAATAGGGATGACTCACAAACCGGCTGAACGCGACCGATGATTCATCCACGATATCATATAGGTAATTTCCGACCATGGTGCCGGTATAAACCCGCTCAATCGAAGAGTTTTCTGCTGAGAGTTTCCACAAACCGGCTCTTTCATTGTAAAAACTGCCATAAAACAGCAATTCCTCATCGTTGAGATATTGTGGCCGGCTAACCCATGCCCCATCCAATCCGGTATGTATGACCTCATAAGGGCTGACACCCAATCCCCGGATGCTGTCGGTTTTTGGTTTATAACGGGTTTCCTGATACTCAACAAATTCCCGATCAAGTTCCCACGGCCATTTACCGGTCACATTCCGCAAAACAATACCGTAACCAAGAAAGAACCGCTGGTTTAATTTGTCGATTACCTCTTTGGTAACTTCATCACCGTAGGTTTCATGAAGCCATTTTGTGAAAGCATACCCGCCAAGGTAGTGCCGCCCGGCTGGTCTGGTACGAGCTGAGGGATACACCAATTCACCGATTGACCATCGTTCATCCGAATCAAAATTGGCCATAATTTGATTCGTGAAATACGGATGATTTCCACGTCCGCCTTCACCGGGGCGCACATTACTTTCATGATACACGGCGATGCCTTCCAACAGACCGAAAGGAGCAGTCAGATGAAACGCAGGGGCTAAATCAGGGGCAATGGGTTTAATTAGTCGCGCGAGTGAATATTCCGGAACCACGGAAAGATGCAGGGCATGAACCAATTCGTGGGGTATCACCAGTTCCAACCATCCTCCGGTACGGGGATTCACACTTTTGGTTCGACGAGTCGGGGCTTCCACTTCAATACGGAAGTGGTTGGTGGTAACAAAACCACCGGTACGATCATTATAATCATTCACTACTACCGGGAAGTTTTTTAGCTCACCTCCCACAAGTCTCTGCACTTCTTCATATTGGGTTTCCAGAATCCGGAGTGAGCGCCGCGCCGTTTCCTCTGCTGATTCCGGAAAGATCATCCTGAAGCGTTCGGAGTTGATCTCCTTCCAGGTAACATCCGGTCGGTATACGGGATCGTAGGTTTGGGCTTTACCCTCGTCGATTGCAATGGCCGTGAGTAACCCCAAAATCAGTATGACGCCGGGTAGCTTTTTACACATAGCTCGTATTTCTCAATCCAACAATAATCAGCAAATTCAATATACCGGGAGGTGTGGGTCAATGGGTAATGGAAAGGTAACATAAAATTTAAATTCTGAAACCAATAACACCGCGATATCAGAATACCCCGGCACTTAACTGCCATCATCCAGCATAGAGCCGTAACCGATATCCGCGAAAAGAAACGATTCGTGCTTTTTTATCCATGCTGTGGCTTCATCAACCTTCGGATACCAGGACCGCACCAGTTTCCAGAACTCGGGACTGTGATTCATGTGAATGCGGTGGCACAGCTCATGGATCAAGATATAATCCCGGATGGCAGGTGGTAGCTTCATCATCCGCCAGTTCAGGGAAATAGTACCTCGTGAAGAGCAGCTGCCCCACCTGGTTTGCTGATCTCTGATGCTCACGCCATACACTTCAATAGGCATTTTTTGAGTCAGCTCGGCAATGCGTGCCTTCATTTCAAAGCGGGCAAGATGGCGGTAAAAACCAATAATCGAGCTATTCAGCAACTCTCTTGAACTAACGGGGCCTCGTTTTACTTCGACTTTATCATCCCGCTCATAGAACTGTATGCCGGCCTTATGAGTTATTTCATATTCTTCGACGGGCTTCCACTCTCCCCGCAATAGCATACGCATGCGATACTTTCGAGCAACTCTGGTAAGATGATCTGCTTTCTTTTCCTGCTGATCCAGCTTTTGATGTATCCATTGTTTCCGGGATACTACAAATTCTTTGATTATACTTTTAGTTACCCTTTTGGGGGCGCTTACCATAACTTTTCCGTCCCGAATGCGCAATCGCAAATTGCGCTGCCCTTTTCTCCGGGTTAATTGAATTTCCGGAAGGCCCGGAATATGAATTGCCGAATCCGCCATTTTTAGTTCAAATAGTTCAATCTGTCTTTGGCCCGTTCTTTGACGTAACTGTTGGTATTTGCATTTGCGATTTTGACAAACTGATCACGCGCTTTCTGTCTTTCATCTATTCTCAGATAAGCTTCACCGAGATAGTAGCCGGCCTGCACCTGAAAATTCCGCTCTGGTTCTTCGGATAACTGATATCCGGCTTCCAGCGCTTTTTGAAAGTCCTCTACTGCATCATCGTTATTCCCGTAATGTAATTTTATTCGGCCCGACATAAAGTAAAGCTCTTCTTTGGTTGCCAGCTCAATATGAGGGCTGTAAACAAACTCCTGTTCATTTAGCGCGTAATATAATAATCGCTGTGCTTCAGAATAGTTTTGGTTTCGAAAATGTGTACGAATTAGAAGACGGGTATAAAGCGCATTTTTCGGAAAAGATTGGGCCATTTGCTCAAGGTAGGGCAATGACTTACTATAGGATCTTTCGTAATGGAGATAGATATGCCCAAGAAAGTACTGAGATTCAGGCCCCAGTATAATGCCTTCCTCGGCAACATAGTCGAGCAGCTCCAGACCTTTTTCGCGGTCTCCATCCGGCAGTGCCCAGCTGATAATGCGTACAGCCGGGTATTCATCCTGAAGAAAAGCCGAAAAATAGTAATACATCCCGTTGCCGAATTCGACATCCGGCATTTCCGGGTAGAGCTCCTCAATTTTCCGAAGATAGCGCATTGCTCTTCTTGCATAGCGTATGGTCCGGTACCAATTATGCCGGTTGGAATGAAGGCGGGTTGTAAACCCGTAAGCTGCGGCATTGATGATCATGCTGTCGATATTATCCGGATACCGATCGCTGTAAGCTTCGCTGGCTTCAAGTGATTCATCAATGAAGTCGAAAAACTGTTCATCAAAATCCTCTTGTTCCAGATCCGAGACTACATCCCACCATTTATCCAGAATAGGCCAGAAAACCCAAATAGGGTGCTCCGGGTGTTGTTCTCTCCATTCGGAAAGGTATTCAAGAGATTCCGCGTATTCCATATTATAGGCAAGATGAATAGCGTGGCGCACATCTTCCATAAATTCCTGTTTCATCAACAGGGAAGAATCATCACGGGCATCCAGCCGGAACGGAATTAAGAGCAGCAATACAAGTATACCCGCCGCAAAACTCGGAAGTCTATTTGAGATTTTGATTAAACCAGGTAATGGTAGCATCAGCAACCTGTTGAAAATGTCCGGGATACTCAGTCGAATCGGGCGGATGAACCAGTCCGAAAGTATGACCGGCTCCATCGATCAACAAAAACTCTTTTTCTTCTGCTTTACATCGTTCCCGAAGTCGGCGGGAATGTGAAAACGGAACTGCTTCATCTCCGGAGCCGTGAACAAATAACGAAGGCACATATACTTCTGTGATACGTTTATGCGCGCTTATTCTATCTGCCTGCTCCACACTATCTCTGTACACGATCTCATCAAGCGGCATCGATTCACCGGTTCGCGCATTTTGAATGTAGGCCACCCCGTCCGTTTTCCATTGATGGATCAACTCATCCGACCAGAAACGGCTTACATCTTCTACAGCTGACCATGTTACCAATGCCCCGATCTCCCGATATTCCGCCGCCGCGCACACCGCAGTGGTTCCGCCCCTGGAGTGCCCGATAATCCCGGTATTGGAAACATTTATGCGACATCCGTCAATACCGATTTTCCCGCGATCGATCGCATCAATAATAAACCCCACCTCATCCAGATTCTGGCTTAAGGTCTGCCGCCGGAACAAATCCATCCGGTTAAGTTCGGTAAGATCCTCGCCGGTTCCGTTGTGAGAAAAGTTGAACGCAAGCACGGCAAACCCGGCAGCGGAAAGATCCCGGCAAAATGAAGGAAACTGCCCCCAGTCTTTAAATCCTTTAAATCCATGAAGAAACAAAATCGGGTTCAGCGAGCGTACATTTTTGGGGGCATAGAGATCATAGCGCACCGGAAACCCATCCGGCGTATCAATTGATGATGAATGTTTTTCAACCTGAAAAGATTTCATCAGCGTGTATGCTTTCCGGGAAGTTTCACAATTTCACGCAGCCAGTTGATCTCTTTCTGCTTCAATTTTCGCCACCGCCCCGGCCGTACACCTTTTGTAGTGAGGCCGGCATAACGGGTACGCGTCAATTTCGCCACATTTACACCCAATGCCTCGATTGTCCGGCGAATCTGGCGATTCCGCCCTTCATTCAGCCCCATTGAAATCACCGCAGGGTTGTATGGGTCCCGTTTAACTTTATACGGTTTAGATAGGCCGTCCTCCAACTGAACCCCTTGCCTGAGCTGTTGCAACTGATTGTCTGTCAAGACAGGGTCCGTCGTCACTTCATAAATCTTCGGGATGGAATAGCTGGGATGCATCAACCGGTTGGCAAGATCTCCGTCATTGGTCAAAATGAGCACCCCGGTCGTATCGCGATCCAGACGCCCGACCGGATAGACGCGGTTCCCGGTAGCCGATTCAACCAGATCTACGACCGTTTTTCGGCCTTTTTCATCGTCGGTGGTCGTAATCGTATCCTTTGGTTTGTTGAGCAGCAAGTAGATATACGACTCCGGCTCGATATGATAGCCGTCCACTTCAACTTTATCCCCCGGCTGAACCTTAACTCCCAGCTCTTTTACAATCTTGTTGTTTACTTTAACCCGCCCCTTTTCGATGAATTCATCGGCATCCCTGCGGGAACATAAGCCACTGTGTGCGATATATTTATTCAGACGTATCGCCTCATCTTCCTGTGCCGCGACAGGCTCAGGTCGTTTTTTACCTTTTCCCCCGGGTCGTCTATACGGTTTTCTGGGCATAATTCAGTTTTAGAAATGTAATGAGATAACAACGGCGAAAGTCAGAACAAACTTGCATGTAATACAGCGCCGAGTCTATGACAAATATTCCTTTAGGTCGGTTAATCTTCTGAACTTTCTTCCTCTTCCTGATCGCAATCACTTCCGGTATCGGCGTCGGTGTCAGTTTCGGAGTCGGTTTCGGCATTGGCTTCGCTTTCACCATCCGCGTTTTGGCCTTGTTCAAGCTCAGATTTGAGCTCCAACATAAACTGCCGGTGTTCGGCCATGTCGTCATCCTGCAGAATTTCCTCAATTTCGCGCGGTTTCGGCAGTTCTTCAATGGAGTTAATACCAAAGTGAGTAAGAAAAGTAGTAGTAGTCCGATACAGCAGAGCCCGCCCGGGGCCATCATACCGACCGGCAACTTCAATCAGCCCCTTATCCATCAATTGGCGTACGATGTAACCGGAGTCCACCCCCCGGATGTGATCCACTTCCGGCTTAGTGATGGGTTGCTTATAGGCTATGATCGCAAGTGCTTCAACGGCGGATTGTGAGATTTTTCTTTTCTCATTTTCATGCTGGAATACTTTCAGCCATGGATGAAGTTCTTCCCTTGTTCTGAACGTATACCCGCCACCGATGTAAATTATATTAAACGCCCGGCCCTGCTCTTCGTACTGTTCGTTGAGTTTGTCGATCAGAAACTCAACTTCCGACGGACGTAACTCAACGGCGTGTTTGGTTTTTTGCAGGTTCTGGCAGATCTCCTCGGCCGTAAGCGGCGAGTCACTGGCAAAAAGAATTCCTTCAATGATTGTATCCAGTGATATGCCTTCGAAATCGGGTATATCCATATCAGAATATTAGAAGCGACTACAAATCAATTTTAATTTGCAAGGTTAAATAAATCCCCGTCAAGATACAAAGTTTCGTCTCCCAAACTTAGCCCGCATTTCTCATAAATAAATTTGCCGGTGTGAACGCGAATCCGACGCGGCAGTTTTATTTCTGAATAAAGAAGGGGGCTTTGCATCATTAACCTGAGTTTGATTCTAATTTTTTTTCGAACAGACGGTGGATTTGGCAAATGCGATGTTTGTTGCTGGTTGCTGGTAAGAATAATTAATCATGCTACTGATAAGTAACGGTTTAGTGCAATTTAAGTATCGCAACGCTGTATGTTAGCTGATTCAGGTTGACAACCTAATACTGTTGTCAGTTATCAGCTTTGCACCCATCCATTTCCGTTGACTTCAGCCAACGGTTAAGCGCATCCCTCCGCATCTTCCCGTTGCTTTACCACAGTTCCAGTCATCCCTCTTTTCAAACTGTGGTACCCCTACATGGAAAGATTTTCAATATTTATCAAATTACCATATCGGGGCTAAAGCCCCATAACTTTGTGGGAGTCGTACAACCGTCAGCTGAAGCCGACGGAAATGGATATTCATTAAGCTACCCTACAAAAAATTGTACATCCCGAAATAAGTCGTGGCACAAAGCATTATAGGATAATCACAAATTCTTAGGCGGACCGTAGTGTTAGCAAATATTAATCGAACTGAGGTTATTAATAACGTAATCTGAAATTTGCCTTAAATGATTACCATTCATGAAATACACGCTCTGTATACGGGGTGATTATTCAGGTAAATTCAGTGGGAATAGGGTTCTCTTTTGTGAGCTATTACTGATTTTTGTATAATCCTCTCTTTCTGAACCATGAACTAAACTACAGTATTCTGGAACGGCTTGATCAAATCTTAGACACGTTTGTAGGGTTGGCCTGGGGGATGCCCTTGGTTGTATTGCTTGTTGGTGGTGGCTTGTTTTTTCTGATATACAGCCGCTTTATGCCCTACCGAAACCTCCGGCATGGTGTTGAAATCCTGACCGGAAAATATGAAGATCCGAATGCACCGGGTGATATAACTCATTTTCAGGCTCTGTCCAGCGCCCTTGCGGCAACGGTCGGGATGGGGAATGTCAGCGGAGTCGCCATTGCCATTACGGTTGGTGGTCCGGGTGCCATCTTTTGGATGTGGATCAGTGCATTGGTAGGGATGGCTACCAAGTTCTTCACCTGTACCCTTGCCGTGATGTACAGGGGTAAAGATACCTCCGGTAAGGTTCAGGGTGGACCGATGTACTACATCACCGAAGGACTCGGAAAAAAGTGGAAGCCGCTGGCGATATTCTTCTCACTGGCCGGTTTAATCGGAGCCACGCCGATATTTCAATCCAACCAGCTTACACAAATAATCCGGGATACCATCTTCGCAGAACATGGCTGGTTTGGTGTAGATACTTTTGTAGGTGCCGGCATTGGCTTGGGTGATAGTGTTCGGCTATCCGATGTTTTTATGGGATTGATATTCGTCGGACTGGTTTCCCTTGTTATCTTCGGCGGAATTAAACGGATCGGTAGTGTTGCTGCACGTTTGGTTCCGTTGATGGTATTTATTTACGTGATTTCGGTCGTATATATCATCCTCAGTAATGTAACCGACCTCGGCTATTACTTTTCGCTTATCTTTACCGATGCCTTCACCGGTCAGGCCGCTGCCGGCGGAGCAGTTGGAGCAGTCATTATTACCGGTGTACAGCGAGCCGCTTTTTCCAACGAGGCGGGAATAGGTATGGAAGCCCTGGCGCACGGTGCAGCCAAAACACGCGAACCGGTGCGCGAAGGCCTGGTTGCCATGATCGAACCCGCTATTGATACGCTGCTGGTTTGCACCATGACCGCCCTCGCCATCCTGATGACCGGCGTATGGGATTTGGAAGGTATCGACGGTATTACACTTACCGCCATGGCTTTTGATGAGGGCATTCCTGTGTTTGGAGCTTATATCCTCATTGTTGCTGTGAGTATTTTCAGTATCACGACTATGTTCACCTACTCCTACTACGGAACCAAGTGTCTGAACTTTCTGGCCGGTGCTGAACGGCAGCATTATTACAACTACTTTTACATAGCCAGCATCTTTTTCGGAGCAATCTTCACGATGGATATTGTGATTAATCTCATCGATGGCATGTTTGCGATGATGGCTATCCCAACTATGACCGGTGCCCTGTTACTTTCACCAAAAGTAATAGAGGCTACCAAAGATTACTTCCGCCGGAAAAATAACGGCGAAATGGATTAACTTTCCGGACCGGGCCTGCTATGGGTCCGGTCCTCTTTTTTTTCAGTATATCCATTTCGGGACCCATTCAATTGTGAGACGCCCGCTAATCCTGCGCCATGCTTCATCAATGGATAGATACCACGTCAGCCACTTTTGTCAGCCAACAGCAAAGTGTTCGCTACATCACCGAGCTCACTGAGAGTCTGCCCGGAATGGTTCGGGTTGATCAGCTCGGAGAAAGCGAGGAGGGCCGGCCGATAATCGGGGTACGAATAGGCCTGGGTAAGCGCCACATTTCTCTGATGGCCGGCGCCCATGCAGATGAGCCCGTCGGTCCGGCAACCCTGCGGCTTTTGATCGAGCAACTCATCAAAAATACCCGGGCTTTTGAAGCGCTGTTCGATAAATATACCCTGTTCATTATCCCTCACATCAACCCGGACGGGGAAGCACGAAACCAATCCTGGATTGATCAATGGCCCGATCCGTTCCCCGTGATTCTCAACCGGGACCGGGAATTGCCCGGGCGCGATATTGAATTCGGGTATCCCAAAATGCGTGTTGAAAATCAGGCCGTTTCTGAATGGTGGCAATTGAATGCGCCCTTTGAGATGCATATCAACCTCCACGGAATGAGCATTTCGGAAGGAGCGCTATTGCTGATTAGTCGTGATTCCATTGAATCAACCCGAACCCTTCAACAGGAATTTCAGCAATATATCCAATTAAGTAGATTCGGGTTTCATGATCATGACCGGCAGGGAGAAAAGGGTTTTACACGCATAGCAAAAGGACTGGCCACCACTCCCGAAAGTGATAAAATGCGGGAACACTTTAACCTACAGGGCGACACCACAACGGCTTCCGCATTCCACCTCAACTCTATGGAGTTTATTGCCTCATTAGGAGGCAGCCCGGTAAGTCTGGTTACTGAATTTCCTCTCTTTAAACTACCTTCAACAGCGGAAGAGTCCCCCGGTAACCCCGAGCATTATCTGCGTTTCCGTGAACGACTTCCGGAAATTCAAAACCTCTTGCAACAAGGAAAAACGGCAGATCACCTATGGCGGGAATTTCACATCGAACCGGTGCCGTTATCACAGGCCGTACGAATGCAGCTGAAAGTGATCGAACTTGGAATTCATCACCTGAATCGTCTAAGTGATACCGGCAACCACAGTTAAGCAAGTCTGCCACATAGCAGCCGTATAAAAACGATCCGAAAATCACGAAAGCTTGTGTAATAGCACACGGAGTCCTATACTTAGCGACTAATTTCGATACTGTTGATAACTCAATTGGATCGTAGCTATAGAGTTGTTTTTCATATACTAATGGTAACTGATACTATTAATAAACCGGAGTTGATAACGTGGATATGTATCTGATTTTAACACCATTGGCGGCTATTGTGGCACTCATTGCCGCTTTTATCATCGCCCGTAATGTGCTCAAGAAGCCGACGGGTACCGAACAAATGAATAAAATCGCCGATGCCGTGCGTGAAGGTGCCGGCGCCTACATGAATCGCCAATACCGCACTATTGCCGTGGTCGCGGTAGCCATCATAATAATATTTGCTCTGATCGCTGTATTCAGCGAGGGACAGGAAGCAGTAACGTGGTGGTGGACCACTGTCGGTTTTGCAATCGGAGCGCTTTTTTCTGCTCTTAGCGGCTATGCCGGAATGACCATTGCTGTCCGATCTAACATTCGGGTAGCCGAATCCGCGAAGAGCGGATTAAAGGGCGCGCTTAAGATTGCCTTCAATGGTGGCGCCGTTTCGGGTTTAGCGGTCGCCGGCCTTGCTCTGCTCGGGGTTGCAGGTTTTTTCTATCTTTTTTATGTGGTGATCGGGCTTGAAGATCCGGTAAAACCTCTTATCGGTTTTGCGTTCGGTTCCTGTCTGATCAGCTTGTTTGCCCGTGTGGGTGGCGGTATTTATACCAAAGCCGCTGACGTCGGAGCCGATCTTGTCGGTAAAGTTGAAGCCGGGATCCCCGAAGACGACCCCCGAAATCCGGCTGTAATCGCCGATAACGTAGGGGATAACGTAGGAGACTGTGCCGGAATGGGTGCCGACCTTTTCGAGACCTATGCCGTAACAGCCATTGGCGCCATTTTTCTCGGTTACTTGCTGCCGGATACCGCAGCCATAACCGAGCTGGTAACCTACCCGCTGTATCTGGGTGCTATTGCGATTATCGCCAGTATCATCAGTGTCTTCTTTGTGAGAATGGGCAGCGACCAAAATATCATGAAGGCCCTGTACAAAGGCATGTACGCCAGTGCTATTCTTAGTGTGGCCGGTTTTGCCTGGCTGACCTACACCATGTTCGCCGATTTTGATTTCGCCGCAATCGGCGGAACTCCGGCCGGAACTACCTGGGTGGATCTGTTCCTCTCCTCACTGGTGGGGATCCTGGTTGTAGTCGCGTTGATTATGATCACCGAATATTACACCAGTACCAAGTACTCGCCGGTCCGCCGGATTGCCAAAGCTTCTGAGACCGGAAGCGGAACCAATATTATCAGCGGACTGGCAGTGGGTATGGAAAGTACCTTGCTGCCCACGCTCGTTCTCGTACTTGCTCTGTTCATTTCCTACACCTTTGCCGGTCTGTACGGAATCGGTGTAGCCGCTGTAGCTATGCTCAGTGTAACCGGTATGGTGATTGCGCTTGATACTTACGGTCCGATCACCGACAACGCCGGGGGAATTGCTGAAATGAGCGAGCTTCCGGATGAGGTTCGGGAAAACACCGATGCTCTTGATGCGGTCGGTAATACAACCAAGGCAGTAACCAAAGGGTACGCGATCGGCTCAGCTGCTCTGGCCGCGCTGGTACTGTTTACCGATTACATTTTTAATCTACCGGATCAGGATATGGTATTCCGCCTGAATGATCCGATTGTACTGGTCGGCGTTCTGCTCGGTGGTATGCTTCCGTTTATCTTCTCTTCCCTGCTGATGGAGTCCGTCGGAAAAGCCGCCGGAGATGTGATTGACGAAGTGCGCCGGCAGTTCAAAGAGATTCCGGGCATTATGGAAGGTAAAACCAAGCCGGAGTATGGAACCTGTGTGGACATTGTAACCAAAGCCGCTCTTCGCGAAATGGTGATCCCCGGCTTAATGGCTGTTTTTGTTCCACTAATTGTAGGTTTCCTCTGGGGACCGCTGGCCCTCGGCGGTCTGCTGATCGGGGTGATTACCAGTGGTTTGATGGTAGCCCTGATGATGGCCAACGGAGGCGGCGCCTGGGATAACGCCAAAAAATATGTTGAAGACGGCAACCACGGAGGCAAAGGCAGTGAGGCACACGCAGCTGCTGTAGTCGGCGATACCGTAGGTGATCCCTACAAGGATACAGCCGGTCCGTCTATCAACCCGCTGATTAAGGTGATTAACACCGTAGCTCTTATTTTTGCCACTATGGTGGCCCTGTACGGAGGAATTCTCCTCTGATCACAGGTCGATAAAAAATAAATGGCACTGCAGCCCGGTTGATGAAATAGCTTCAACCGGGCTTTTTTGTATATATCATTGTATACTCAAAATCGGAAACCATGGCAATCATTCCCCCGCAGGTACTTATTGAGGGATATTCCATCGGGATATTTCCTATGGCCAATTCCCTGACCGATGAGGAGGTAAACTGGTATACCGCGCAACGCCGTGGAATCATCCCTATAGATCAGTTCCATCTGAGCCGCCGTATGATGCGGCGAATTCGCCAGGGACATTACACATTCAGTTGTGATACCATGTTCCGGGAAGTGATGGAATGCTGTGCCGACCGCCCTACAACCTGGATTTCCGAGGATCTCATAGAATCGTATGTGCGGCTTCATGAATTGGGATATGCTCACTCGGTTGAAGTGTTTGATCAAAGCGGGGATTTAATCGGGGGAACCTACGGAGTAACACTGGGGGCCGCATTCTTTGCCGAATCCATGTTCCAGCGAAAAAAAGAAGCTTCCAAAGCAGCGCTGTATCATTGTCACCAGCTCTTAGTCAATGGCGGGTTTGAGTTGTGGGATGTACAGTTTTATACCCCGCACTTAGCTCAATTCGGCTGCATCGAAATCCCGGACAAGGAATATCAAGGTAAATTAAAAAAGGCAATCAGAAGGGAAGCGAAATTTTGTAAGGGATAGAATGGAGCTAAAAATAGCTTCCATTGACAGA
>SLQI01000267.1 GCA_007131535.1 Balneolales bacterium
AATAATTCGTGGCACAAAACATTATAGGATAATTGCAAACTTTTAGTCGGACAGCAGTGAGCAAATATTTATCGAACTGAGGTTTGAAGGTCCTTCGGATATATTAAACAGGGGCGCCTGTGGTGCAGATAGCAAGCCGTCGTACCCACGGTGAAAGATGTTTTTTTAACCTCGGATTTTCACGGATTAAATACGGATTGTAAGGACTAACCAGCAATCAGTAATCAGCAGCTAACCTTAAACCGGTTCGGCTTCCCCTTTTTGCTTGTGATATTCGAGGAATTTCTCCAGTCCTTCATCACCCATATAACGCTTCAGGATCTTGGGCTCGGTTTTCGTGAGATCAACCAGGATTAACCCATCCAGCACGTCGCCGAAATCCGGATCGAGATTGAAGCCGAGGATCTTGCCGCCCAGTTTCAGGTACTGTTTTAACAGAATCGGCACCCCTTTTTCATCACTTTCAAACTCGCTTATGATTTCCGACACATCCTCAATCCCATTGATCGCTGCCTGATTTTTGGGATCAATCCCTTTTAACCTTTTGGAGCGGAATGGAGTTTTGGCCTTTACCATTTTGGCCATATCCGGCAGGTAATTGTGAATTTTGAGAAACTGCACCATCAAATGGCGTGAAAACGAATGGTACTCTTTACTTACACTAACCGGTCCGAACAGAATCTTATATTGAGGATATTTTACCACATAATGACCAATTCCCTTCCAGATCAGCATCAGAGGGGAGAAGGAGCGCTGATACTCCTTGCGGATAAACGACCTTCCCATCTCCAGCGCCGGATTGATCTGTTCGAAGAAATTCGACTTAATATTGAACAAGGTAGTGGTATACAGCCCTTTTTTGCCGTAACGTTTAATAATGTTGTCCGTGCGGCCGAGACGGTAAGCGCCCACCAGTTCTTTCTTCTCATTATTCCATAAAAACAGATGGACATAGCGCTGATCAAACTCATCCAGGTCGATTTCCTCACCGGTACCTTCACTGGTATCCCGGAACGTAATCTCCCGCAGCCGTCCGATTTCGTGCATCACATTCGGGATTTGTTTGGGCGATGCATGAAAAACCTGATATTCGTTGTTTTCAAGGAGCATCTGAGATTTCGGCAAATCCTGAACTTCTGCAGCTATTTCTTCGGTCGGCCGAGGTTCAACCACCGGCCTCATATTTTCTTCTTCAATATTAACCGACACCGATGCTTTTTGTCCGTTAGCACTACTTCTGGTATGATTAGCCAGTACGTAGGTCCGCTGCCGCAGGTATTCGGTAAGCTCCTTATCGTTATCGGTATCTTTGAATTTTGAATAGGGAATAGGTTTTCCTATACGAATATCGATTTTTTTATCCCGCTTATTCAGAAGCTCTTTAGGAAGCATAGCCGTACGCAACCGCGGATGAATAAGCCCCATTATTTGGAATATGGCACCATTGAACCCATCAAAATAAATAGGCTGTACAGGAGCTTCAGTGCGGCGTACAATTCGGGCAATAGAAGTATTCCATTCCGGGTCTGTTACGGTGCGGTTCTTCAGTTTCAGATGGGCTACTTCACCTGCAGGAAACACTCCAAGCACCTTGCCATCATCAACCCAGTTGATGGAGTTACGCATGGCAGCCAGATTGGCCCGTTTCGCATCGGCTCCTCCGAATGGATCCACAAAGAAAAACAAATCCCTCATTTCAGGTATGCGCTCCAGCAGGTAGTTGGCCATGATCTTGACATCCGGGCGCACACTTTTCAAAATGGAGGCCAGTAAAATCCCTTCAATCCCGCCATAAGGATGATTAGCCACTACTACCAGCGGGCCTTCTTTCGGAATGCGCTCGATATCATCTTCAGATATTTCATATTTGAGATTAAGGCTTTCCAGAACCGCGTTGGCAAATTCGCAATCCTGGTCATTATCCGTAATCTCCTTGGCGGAGCTGTAAATATCATTAAGTTGCGGGAGCAAAAAAAGCCGTTCCAATGGACCTTTTACCATCCCGAACATCTTGCGCCGTAAGGGATCCTCAATGTTAATATCAAGATTAAAGATTTTCTCTGTGTTTTGCTTCGGAGCCATATTGTTATTTGGAATGAATATATCTTAAATCTAACAGCATAAAACCTACAGTCTCTGCTCCCTGTAGGTAACGATTTTTGACAACATAACGTACCGATTGCTCAATAAGGTTGCAACCAATTCCCTGCTAACATTATCTGGAACATACAATATTTGGAAATCAACTCAAATTTCTATAGCAATTCAGCACACAGCGATTCTACGACCTTTATAATAGAGTTTGCAAAACTATCTTTTTGACTGATCCGTGCATTTCAGTGAATATAATAACACTCGACCAACCCACCCTGCCGCAAGAGTTTTCATGATAGTTTAAGGTGAATTTATCCTTGGGGGGGGGGGCGAACAGTTATCACCCCGCTATAACGTACGGAATTTAATAAATAAGACGGGAAAAAATCATAGGGGTTAGGAAGAGCCGAAATTAAAAAGGCAGCACCACAACGCTGCCTTTTTAAAAACAACTAAGTATAGATTCGTATGGCTCTATTTCACCATAAGCATGGTTTCGGATGCCACGAACACTCCGGCCTCAATGCGATACAGATACGTTCCACTGGAAAGCTGTGACCCGTCAAAACTTATCTCATACCTGCCTGCGCTCTGCACTTCATTTACCAGTGTAGTTACATGTTCACCGAGTAAGTTGTACACCTGCAGACGTACCGGGGTTTGCTCCGGCAATTCGTAGCGAATTTGTGTTACCGGGTTGAAAGGATTCGGAAAATTAGGATGCAGAACAAATTGGCCCGGTAGAGAGGGATCATCCTCCGCGGAAACCGTTTCACTTGTTGTAAACTGCATAGCATCCGACCAACCGCTGGTGCTATTTGCATTGGCCGCTTCTACCCTCCAAAAATAAGTCGTGCTTCCTTCAAGGTTAGTTACCTCAAATTCGGTAGACTCAAGGCCTGCTTCATCTACAATCAGGACTTCAAATGATTCATCCTGAGCCATTTGAAAGTGATAAGTTTCGGCAAGATCCGCTTCGCCCCATGCTAAAGTAACCGCATCCTCATCGATTATTGACTCAGACTCCGGTCTGACCGGCTGTGGAACTGAAGGGGAGAGATCTACTTCTTCTCCGGCATCATTTATGATACTCCGGGGACTTGTCAATGCATTATCGTTAAACCGATTGGGCTCACTATGTGTTTGTACTGCAAAATAATAGCCGGCATCCTCGTCTAATCCTTCTATGGTAACGGATTCAACAGTTTTGTCTTCCGTAGTAATCTGCTCTTCAAGGTTCAGGGGATTGGTACCATAACTAACAATATAATGCCCGGGCTGACCAGAAAATGCAATCGGCTCCCAGCTAATTTCTACATTCTGCCCCGATTGCGGCTGCATACTCGCCAAACGCTCATTCTGCCAGTTGACCTCAATATTATCGGGGGCTACCGTTTGCCTCGACTCCCAGAATCGATCCAGCTCTTCCAGCCATTCGACCAGGTCCTCATCTTCAGCTGTGAGCATATTGTAACTGAAACCGGTATTAACTGAATTGATGGATTCCATATTCATCAACTCGACAGGAATATCACCTTCCAGCGCATTCGAAGAAAGATTAAGATTCCACAAATCTACAAGGTTGCTTAATTCCGGGGGGATTTCACCACTAAACCGGTTATTGTTGAAAATTAAGCTCCGCAGCTGAGTCATATTTCCCAAAAAAGCAGGGATCGCCCCTTCCAATTCATTATGGTCAAATAAAAACTCTGTTATTTTTTCAAATTCCGCGAACTCCGGGGGGATCGGGCCACTCAAATTATTGTGGCTTAACCCCAGCAATGTAAGGTTGTCCAGGTTGCTTAGTTCCGGAGGAATAGAGCCCGATAACTCATTCAATGCCAATGTCAGTTCCTTTAGATTCGTCAAATTTCCCAGCTCCGGAGGTATGGTTCCGCTAAAATTCGCTCCGGATAAACTCAGCATCTCAAGGTTGGCCATATTTCCCAGCCAGTCCGGAATCTCCCCGGAAAAATCATTACTGCCGAGATAAAGATTTTTGAGATTTGATAAATTCGCCAGTTCCCCCGGTAATTCACCGGTCAAATTATTTTGGGTAAAATTCAAATGCTCCAGGTATTCCAGGTTTCCTATCTCCGGTGGGATTTCACCGCTGAGCTCATTGCGTCGCAGATCCAGATACTTAAGGTTTGAGAGATTACCCAGCTCAGCCGGAATCTCCCCGGGCAACCCGTTATTTTCCAGATCCAGATGCTCCAGGTTTTCCAGATTTCCAAGCTCTTCGGGTATACCTCCGGTAAAACTATTTCCGGCCAGTGCCAGATACTCCAGATTAGTCAGGTTTCCAAGTTCCGGTGGAATAACTCCATCCAACCAGTTTGCGTTAATACGCACCATCGTAATCTCACCATCGGTAACGGTGATCCCACTCCAGGTCTCAACCGGCCCATCCAGCCAGTTTTCGTTATTGAACCACCCGTCTCCATCCGTTTCTTCATATAACGTAACCAGAATCAGTGAATCGGGTTCGCTCACCCAATTTACCGCCACATCCGATGGCTGCCGATCATCCGTATTTTCCCATCCGACCGACATTTGCTCCTCCTGATTATTAACATCGGATCTGTTTGCCTCCATCCCTTTATCGGATAAGGGACCTTGTTCCGCCCAACCGGGAAGATTATGCCCTAAGAGCAACACGAACAACATTAACTTTGTAGCTAAGTTTATATGCATTGGTATTACCTCTTTTTTTGTTTTTTTATTAAAGCTTATTGATTTATAAGCCTGCAAGTGCTGATGAGACTGATCACACCTTGCCATGTTTTTTAAAATCACAATGTATATACGTTGATTTGCAATGCGATAGCTCATAGCGGGAAACAAAACCTGAGCTCCTCGCAGAGTACATCACCATTTTAAATTAGTGCCGGTAAAAAACACCAATACCTGCATTTCGCTCATTCTCCAAATATTCATGAACGCACACTGTGCTTTATTAGAAGCTTCGTGCACCTTGATCCCGGCGTTTCTTAAGACACTACCACTTTTCTTACAGGCACAAATTAGTAAAACCGGGTAGAATTCGTCAGAAGTGATCAATATTATTCTGATATAAGTACAGACCGGTTCTGTCGTTAAACTCTTCGAAAGTATTAAACCAAACTCATTCACACCATTTATCAAAAGTACATCGTAACAGGCATGGCACCACCCGATCCGAATGAACAAGTAAAAACCAGGCCGGGTCAAAAAACCAAAATTGACCCCCCGAAAAAGTACCGTGTCTTACTGTTGAATGACGACTATACTACCTTTGATTTCGTTGTGAAGGTCTTGGTTAATATTTTTAGAAAATCTGTGCCGGAAGCTGTAAGAATTACCAACGATGTACATAAAAAAGGTTCCGGAACCTGCGGTATATACCCTTATGATATCGCCGAGACCAAAGTTGAATTAGTAAACCGGGCCGGCAAGGAAGCCGGATTTCCCTTACGCTGCGAAATGGAGGAAGCATGATTAGCAGACATTTAGACGAAATTCTCAGAAACGCATACCTGATCGCTACCAATTACAACCATGCGTTTGTCTGCCTTGAGCACTTGTTACAGGCTATTATTCAGGATGAAGAAGGCAAAACGTTAATCAACAGCGTAGGCGGGGATCCGCGAGAATTAAGTCGCTGGGTTGAAGAGTATTACGAAAGCATTGAAATCAACGATAATGGCGATAGCGACCCGGTTCATACGGTCGGATTTAAACGGGCTTTGCACCGGGCCCTGGTTCATGCCCGGTCAGCCGAACAGGAAGAAGTAAATGTCGGCGATATGCTCGTCTCCATGTATGATGAACAGGACAGCTATGCCGTCTACTTCCTGCGTAAACAAGGCATCTCACGATTGGATATCCTCAATTTTGTATCCCACGGGATCTCCAAACCCGGTTTTGAGCATGTCGACCCGGAGGATCTGGAAGATCAGGAAGCCGGTGAAACCGATGAGTTTGAAAGAACAAAGGAATCATCGTCCTCTAAACAAAACATTCTCGAACAGCTAACCGAGGATATCACCGAAAATGCGCGGGAAGGCAAATATGACCAAATCATAGGCCGGGATGATGAAATTCAGCGTTCCATTGAGATACTTTGCCGGCGGCAGAAAAATAATCCGGTGTATGTCGGAGATCCCGGGGTCGGGAAAACAGCTATTATTCACGGGCTGGCACAAAAAATCATTGAGGGAGAAGTCCCGGAAAGAATTCAGGACTTCACCATTTTATCACTCGATATGGGCGCGCTGCTGGCTGGTACCAAATACCGCGGTGAATTTGAGGAGCGCCTGAAGGGGGTACTGAAAGCCATTCAGAAAAAAGAAAACACCATTCTTTTTATTGATGAAATTCACACCATTATCGGAGCCGGAGCAGCAGGCAATAGCACAATGGATGCTTCCAACCTCCTCAAGCCGGTCCTGGCAAGCGGTAAGTTGCGGTGTATTGGAGCTACTACGTATGATGAATACAAAAATCAATTCGAAAAGGACCGCGCGCTTTCCCGAAGATTTCAGAAGGTGGAAATCACCGAGCCTTCTACCGACCAAACGATAAAAATTCTGGAAGGATTAAAAACCGCTTACGAAGAATATCACGGCCTTAAGTACAGCCCGCGGGCACTGGAAGCTGCGGTTAAGCTTTCTCAGAAATATCTCAAAGAGCAATATCTGCCGGATAAAGCCATCGACCTTATTGATGAAGTGGGCTCGCAGGTATCCCTTCTTCCGGAATCCCGGAAAATGGTAACGGAATCGGATATAGAACGGCTGGTTTCCAAAATTGCCAGGGTGCCGATACAGTCGGTCGGGGGGAACGAAAAAGACCGCCTGCGGGATCTTGGAGCGGAGTTGCATCAACAGGTATTCGGACAAGAAAAAGCTATTTCAGCGATAACGGCGGCTGTTAAAAGAAGCCGTGCCGGGCTTGGCAATGAGCAAAAGCCTATCGGTTCATTCCTGTTTACCGGACCCACCGGAGTAGGTAAAACAGAGCTTTGCCGCGTTCTGGCCAAACAGATGGGAATTGAGCTTATTCGCTTCGATATGAGTGAATATATGGAAAAACACACCGTTTCCCGGCTAATTGGTGCTCCGGCGGGTTACGTGGGGTATGAGCAGGGCGGGTTGCTAACCGATGCCATCCGTAAAAATCCCAATGCCGTATTATTGTTGGATGAAATCGAAAAGGCGCATCCGGATATTTTCAACATCCTGTTGCAGATTATGGACTATGCCACTCTGACCGACAATACCGGGCGCAAAGCTGATTTTCGCAATGTTATTCTGGTGATGTCTTCCAATGTAGGCTCCAGAGAAATGAGCAGCCCTGGCATTGGTTTCGAGCCCGGAGATGAGCAGTCCCGATCACCCAAAAAAGCCATAGAAAAACAATTCACTCCTGAGTTCAGGAACCGGCTTGACGAAATTGTCTATTTTACACATCTCAACCAGGAAACGATTGAACATATTGTCGAAAAGTTCATCAACGAACTGAAGCAGCAGCTCACGGCCAAGAAAGTTGCCCTGAAACTTGAGAACTCAGCTATTCGCTGGCTTGCCGACAAAGGATATGATCCGGCCTTCGGAGCCCGGCCAATGGCACGGGTAATTCAGGAACACGTAAAGAATCCCCTGGTCGATGAGATGTTATTCGGAAAGCTGCAAAAAGGAGGCTCGGTAACGGTTACGTCCGGAAGTGAAGGGTTGGAGCTTGAGATCAAGCCCAAAGAAAAAGTGGGTAATACTTAATAAGCCACTTAGATCCGATACTTACCTCAATCCGCCCGGCACGCCTTTGCAAATTCGGCTGATGGCATCGTGGCTGTGCAGGCTTTCCATGTGGTTACACCGCACTACAAAGTCTTTGATTCGCTCATCTTCATCCAACTTTTCGTAGATGAGACGGGCGGCATCTTCCACAAACTTCTGATAGGCGCCATTCAGCTCGGCGAAGGCCTGCTCATCTTCTCGTTTTACCATTACCTGGGTTTCAGTCTTAAGCGCATTACGGCAATGGTCGACCATATCTTCGATGTACATCGGGTCATGTAACTCTGCTGTAATATTAGCCACACTGCGCTGACTGTGAGGGATGGCAACAACTTCACGCTGTTCCCGGGCATGTTCGGCCAGTTCAAAAGAGCACGGGCAGGCACTGCTGTATATAAACTCAAAGTGCATAAACCGGCGCATTTCACCTTTTTCATTCATGTGGCCTTCCAGTTCTACATGATAATACTGATACCCCCGAAGCTCTGAGCGAAGGCTTTCCTGCATCAGTGGATAGTTGAAGCTGAGTTTTACATAACTTTCTTTACTGCCCAACTCCGACCTGTAAAGTTTGAGAATATACTCCAGCACATCCTGGTGGAATAACTCATCTTTGAAATTATAAAAAGAGCGCATCAGCCGGCTCATGTTGATTCCTTTTTTGCCGGCATCCAGGCTTACATAACCGTCTACTGAAGTTTCAAGTGTAACTTTATCCCCTGTTCGAGTCGGAAACTGCAACGGTAATCGGAAATCCGATATGCCAACCTGTTGGATAGGAACATTGGCCCCTTCAATAGAAGATGAAGGCCCGTTTTGCAGGTCCGGTAAACTTTTTTTGTACTCTTCAGTTACGGTAAATGTAGGGTCGTAAATCTTTTTTACGTTGCTTGTAATCATGTAGTTGAAACTTAATCAGTTACCTTTTCTACCCGGGGAATTAATTCCGGGATAAACTCTGCTATATTATTTTCTGTCTCAAAAAGCTTCACCGAATACAGCTTGCCACCAGCCGGGCAGCTTTCTGCAATATCTGAGGCAAGCTGTTCAAAGAATAATTTTGCAAGATTTTCGGTTGACGGTATGATGCCTTCAATAAAATCGACATCAAGGTTTAAATTACGATGGTCGCATTTGGATATTACACGATCATAAATTATCGCTTTTAGCTTCCCCAGATCAATTACGTATCCTGTATCCGGGTGGATATGCCCGGCTACGGTTACCTCCAAAGTGTAATTATGCCCATGCCAATTCGGATGATTACACTTCCCGAAAGTTTCCTGATTCCAGGATTCACTTTTATCCGGATTATGCAGCCGGTGAGCTGCATTAAAATGCTCTTTGCGGGTTACGTAAACCACTTTATCTGTCTTGTAGCCTCAGGTTCATATTATCAGCGTACCGACTAACACATTATTTTTGAATTATGTTCCGCAATACAACGAATACATGTTGTTTTTTATATGTGTCAAGACTCAGGCAAATCCCCTTTTTATATGCAACGAATTCCAATCCACAACACCCGGGAGTGCGAAAGTACAAAATAATATCAACGACTGTAACCTAAATAGGTGGAATTATTTATGAGACAGCTGGAAAACCTGCATCAGCTGATCGGTTTATGATTCTTTGGGATACAGACTCACCTTCTAAATTTTAATTTCAGGAATCTTTTTCTGCATTGGAGCCATTATCACCGTTAGCAGTCTGACCGGGCTCCACGAACTCTTTAATCTCACCTTCCTCCTTTTCCGAAACACTGCCATTGCCATTATTGGTAGCCCCGAAAGCCGGATATGGTGGTTCCCCCAAAATTCCAATCAATTCTTTATTATTTAAAACCTCTTTTTCAAGCAAGCACTCTGCCAGTTCGATGAGCTTATCTTTATTTTCAGTCAGCAAGACTTTGGTGCGTTCATAGTTTTCATCGATGATCCGTTTAACGGCTTTATCGATCAGCCAGGTAGTATCGTTAGAATATTTTTTCGACAGTCCATAGCCGTCATCAGAGCTATCGGAATCATAATAGGAAAGGTTGCCCAGCTCTTCACTCATGCCGTACTGGGCTACCATGGCAAAGGCCATTTTCGTTATTCGTTCCAGATCATTCTGAGCACCGGTTGAGATCTTACCAAAAATGACCTCCTCAGCCACTCTGCCACCGAGCAGCGCGCAAATTTTATCGTCCAGTTCTTCGCGAGTCATCAAAAAGCGATCTTCCAATGGAGTTTGAAGGGTATAGCCCAATGCTGCAAACCCCCGCGGTATGATGCTCACTTTGAGTACCGGGTCGGTATGCTCCAGAAACCAACCAACAATGGCGTGTCCCGACTCGTGATAGGCTATGATTTTTCTTTCCTGCGGACTTATAATCTTGTTTTTCTTTTCAAGACCGGCAACTACCCGCTCTACTGCATCCTGAAAATCAGCCATTCCGACTTTTTCCTTATCACGCCTCGCAGCAAGCAGGGCCGCTTCGTTGCACAAGTTGGCAAGTTCAGCTCCGGCAAAACCGGCCGTCTGAGAGGCAAGGAGCTCCAGATCCACATGTTCGGAAATTATAAGCTTTTTGGTATGCACTTCCAGAATCTGCAGCCGGCCATTGAGGTCAGGTTTATCAATCAGGATCTGGCGGTCAAACCTGCCGGGGCGTAAAAGTGCCTGGTCCAGCACATCCGGCCGGTTGCTGGCTGCCATGATAATCACTCCATTATCGGTATTGAAGCCATCCATTTCACTGAGCAACTGGTTGAGCGTATTCTCCCGCTCATCATTGGAACCCATTGATTGCCCCTTGCCACGGCTTCGACCGATAGCATCAATTTCATCAATAAAAATTATACAGGGGGCATTTTCTTTAGCCTCTTTAAATAAATCCCGTACTCTGGCTGCACCCACACCGACAAACATTTCAACGAAGTCCGATCCACTCAGGCTGAAAAACGGTACATTAGCTTCTCCCGCGGTAGCCTTAGCCAACAATGTTTTACCGGTTCCCGGAGGGCCGGCCAACAATACTCCTTTAGGGATCGCTCCTCCGAGGCTGGCAAACTTGGCGGGATGTTTAAGAAACTCGACTACTTCTTCCACCTCTTCTTTTGCTTCATCATGGCCGGCGACATCCTTAAACGTTACCTTATTGTCAGCCTGCTGATCGTACAATGAAGCTTTACTTTTTCCGATGTTGAACATCTGGGATCCCGGGTTCATTCTTTTAAAAATGAAGAGCCAGAAAATGATGATCAGTGCAATCGGTATAAGCCAGAAAAAAACACCCCCGAACCAGTCGTCTGTTATTTTGGCGTCATAAATTACACCATGCTCATCCAATATTTCGCGGATTTCATCTCCGCGGAGCATCGTTGATTTAAATTCATACCTCTCTACTTCCGGCTGGCTGCGCATTGACCATGTAGGCACTTCGGGCTCTACATACTCGACCAGCCCTTGCTCAACCGCTTCTCTTTTAAAAACTCCCTCAATTTTTTCGCCATCAATAATCAGTACTTCTTCAACATAACCTTCTTCAACATAACCGAGAAAAGTACTGTAATCGATGCGGTTTTCATGTTGATTAACCGTCGTAAAAACGGGAATGAGAAGAATTCCAACGAGGATCAGCCCGTATATCCAGAATGGAATGCTTTTCCCTTTTTTTGAACCCTTATTATTCCCAGACCCTAATTGCTTATTTTTATCTTGTGACATTAAACAGGTCTAAATGATGTAATAATGACATCCACAAGCCTCGTGGATAACTGATTATTAAACGCCGGGTTTATCTAATTATTTGAGTTTGCCCCTGTCTCTCCGGCTTTACCGGGGTGATTAAAAGTTAGCAATTCACCTTCGGCATTTTGCATAGTAACCGAACCCGGCTCATCTTCAACCAGTTTTCCGATTACAACAAAATCTTTAAACTGTTTTGCAAATTTTTCTACCCCCTCTTCGGGTAACGTGAACAGTAACTCATAATCCTCACCGCCATACAGAGAATACTGATCCAGGTTTTCCTCCAGTTCATTGACTACTTCCCGGGTCAACGGGGAGACCGGAATTGCCGCTTCGTAAATATAGCAGGCTTTTTCAGAAGCTTTCATCAAGGTAATCAGCTCTTTAACCAACCCCTGGCTGAGGTCAATCATTGAGGTGGGTTGTATTTGGTGCTCCTCCAATGCTTTGATTAAATCATGGCGGCATACGGGTAACAGTTGCCGTCGAACGACATATTCATAGTCTGTGAGATCCGGCTGCATGACTTCTTCACCTGAGCTCTCCCAATGCTTTTTCTCCCGTAGCAGGATTTTCAAACCGGCCAGAGCGCCGCCAAGATCACCGGTAACACAGATCGCATCACCGTTTTTGGCTCCTTTTCGGGTTACGATTTTATCGGGTGCAGCTTCGCCGGTTGCGGTAACTGTAATTCCCAAAGCACCGTGGGAGCCGGTTAAATCCCCTCCAATGAGCCTGATTTCAAGATCTTTACATGCCTGAGCTACACCGGCATAAAAGGCATCGATCATCTCCAGTGAAACGCGATTAGGCAGGGCGAGGTTGATCATTACCCATTTCGGAAGAGCATTCATGGCACAAATATCACTGCAGGCGGCCATAACTACTTTTGCACCGAGATGGTGCAAGGGCGTAAACGTCAGGTCAAAATCAACTCCTTCCAGAAAGGATTCCGTAGTATGAAGTTGATTCAGATTCGCATTTCCTGCAACGACGGCGGCATCGTCGCCGATACCTTCGATAATCCGGTCGTCAATATCCAGGCCGAGTTGTTTAATTCGCTCAATTAGGCCTTCCCGGCCGAGGTGTTCCAGTGTAGTAAAGGTATCCTGATTCATTTATGTTGTAATCGGTAGGGTTTTATATACAAAGAAAGGCAACCCGGCCGGTAGGTCGGATTGCCTCAAACTATGTACTCATTATTCCAACGGAATAAGAGTCCGGATCAGATATCCTCGAGTGTGGAGTAGTTAATTCGGTAGGTACCGGCATGTCTCAGCTCTTGCTGAACATCAGAGACGATACCCATTTCGGCTTCTTCATCAACCCTGAGTGAAACAATCAAACGGGGCTCTTCGGTAATTTTATCATACATTACCTGTCGGATGCTTCCGAAATCATCAACAAGAGCATCATCAATTTGCACTCTTGTTTCACCGAACTGGCCAGCACCGAGAATTTCCGGTCCAATCCAAATATAACTAATCAAGCGGCGCTGTTCGATTCGCTCAATATTTCGAGCCTCAGTCTTATTTACCCGAACCAAAAGCTCTACTTCCCTCAATACGGTTACAACCATAAAGAAAATGAGAAGCATGAAGATAATGTCGGGCATTGCCGAGGTTGGCACCGCCTGCTTAGTATTTGCAGCCTTTTTCTTAAACTTGGACATGAAATTCAGTTCCGTTTAGTTTCCGGGATCAGGTTCAGCGAGGGAGATATTCTGCGGAATTTCCTCCCTGATAATATTTTCATCATGGGGAACCCGATCGCTGTAAGCTTCATAGCTATCTTCACCCATTTCACGGGCCATAGCATCCCTGAGTTCCCTGTAGGCTCCCATCACTTCATCAAGCATGTCGATGTAATCGTCATAACGGGTTTGGCGATCCGTCATAATCGATACAACAGCCTGTCGGGGTGACTCAGACAAATCGGGGTCTTCGCCGTGGTTATTAACAAATTCAATAACACGATCCTGCACCTGGGCAAGCCCAACCGGCTCTTCATTCAACAGAATTTGCCCCTGAGCATTAACCAGGATATTCATGATGTTACGTTCCCGGATGGGAGGTGGTTCCTCATCATCGGGTGGTGGCGGCAATTGCATACCAATACCCGTATCCACATCAATAGTGGTTACAACGAGGAAGAATACCAGAAGAAGGAAAGCTATATCAGCCATTCCCGCGCCGGGGACTTCATCCGCATCCCTTCTTTTTTTCTTTTTAAGCATGATACCTTAAAGGTTAAATGTGCTTTTAATCCCGCTTAAAACGATCAGCACAGCTAAAATGCCCATACTGATGACCATAGTCCATAATCCGGCATCGGTAAAAGAACCACTTGAAAAGTAAGCAAATACGAAAATGAGTACCGGCACTATATAGGCCAGTATTTTTGAAAGATCGTGCTTACCGGTTATAAGGTTTTTTATACCGAAACCTACCATCCCGAGGATGCCGATGGCCACAATAGTGACCGCGACACCCAGGGCAATTGATTGTATATCCATAACTATTACGTTAGCTAAAAAGTAATTCGAGTTCCTGCTTATTGACTAACAGACGAATAAAGACAGCTTACGACTGTGTCTCGTCGTCGTCGGTCTTAGCCGGTGTGTCACCACCTTCAGAAGCTTCAGGGGTAATCAGCGGTTTGCCTTGCTCATACAGTGCAATGGAATCAATCAGTACAATTGAGCTTTCTTCCATCTCAGCAACAAGGCGGTCAATTTTAGAAACACAATAGTTATAGCCCACCTGCAGTATAATACCGGCGATCAGACCACTTGCTGTAGTCAAAAGAGCTACCTTAATACCACCGGCTACCAGACTTGGTGAAATATCTCCGGCTTCTTCAATCGCATCGAAGGCCTGAATCATACCAATAACCGTTCCGGTAAATCCAAGCAGCGGGGCGATGGCAATAAATAGTGACAGCCAGACCAATCCGCGTTCAAGAATGCTCATCTCTATTGAGCCATAGGATTGGATTGCCTTTTCAGCGGCATCTATACCTTCTTCAGCTCGCAGTAATCCTGCTGTGAAAACAGAGGCTACAGGGCCGCGTGTATTAGAGCACAGCTCTTCGGCTTCACTGATTCCTCCATTCTGCAGAGCTTCTTTAACTTTGAAGATGAATTCGCGGGTATTAATATCAACCCGGTTCAGGAAAATGAGGCGTTCGAGAAATATGGCCAGACCGAGTATCAATGATATGAGTACAGGCCACATGAAGGGGCCACCTTCGTTGAAATAGTGCACCAGAATGTTAAAAAAACCTTCTTCTACTCCAGGTGCCTGAAGGAGTAATAAGCTGATCGACGAGGTCATAGGGTCTCCGATTGTATGTTGCTTATTTTGTGATTGTTAAATTGAGCGGAAAATTATAGTCCAATTTGGAACCAATGTCAAAGCCCCAAAAATGTTAATTGGTTACGATTTTACATTTCAATTATTCTATATCCTTAAAAATGCGGCTGTAAAGCAAATTTTACAAATTAATTTTAGCCCGGAAGCGATTTCATATTGCTGCACGCTTGCTTTCTAATAAGTAGTTTACATGCAATAACTAAGCAAATCGTTTGCTTGATTATCTGAATTCCAAGAGAACTAAGTTAAGCCCGAAGTTCAAAAATTTTAAATACTTTAACATCAAAAAACGGCGTCTATTTCAATTTATGTTACCGCATTTTGGTGTTTTGTTTTTTCCCTGCCAATTTATTGGGGAATAGCACCTAAAAAAAATCAAATTTCCCCGATCTAAAAAACGGCACTTACTGTAAGCCGGGCACTGTGGACAAAAGGGCGGTCAGTTATCGTTCGCCCATCATAGCTGAAACTTGCGCGCAGCAACTCAGAAACTCTATAGTTAGCCTGTAATGC
>SLQI01000394.1 GCA_007131535.1 Balneolales bacterium
CGGAGTCGGCTATACTGATGCATGAGTAACTTAACGACTCAACCACCTGCTTTTCTTTCCACTCCGGCTTGTTGTATTCGAGATTTCTGTAAATAACCGTTGCTCTCGATTCCACATTGCGACATATCTTGTTCAATTGCTGGACAGCCTCAATAGGGTATTTACCGGAGGCAGACTCGCCTGAAAGCATAACAGCATCGGTGCCATCCAATACAGCATTGGCTACATCAGAACTTTCAGCACGGGTCGGCCGGGGGTTATTGATCATCGACTCCAGCATTTGGGTGGCTGTAATTACCGGTTTACCGGCTTGTTTGCATTTTCGAATGATCTCTTTCTGAATCAACGGCACCCGTTCACTTGCGATTTCAATTCCGAGATCTCCCCTGGCCACCATAATGCCGTCGGCCTCTTCAATAATTTCATCAATTTGATCCAGTGCCTCCGGCTTCTCAAGCTTTGCAATTACGCCGGCATTACTGCCGCGCGCCCGAATTTTAGAAATAATCTCCTGGACATCATCGGCATAACGAACAAAGGAGAGTGCTACCAGATCGATTCCCTGGGAAATACCAAAATCCAGATCTTCTACATCTTTTTCAGTTATGGAAGAGATCGAAAGTTTTACGTTGGGCAGATTAACGCCTTTGCGTGACTTCAGTAATCCACCGACTTCACAGCGCGCTGTAATTCGATCTTCCTCTATTTTAACTATTTTGAATTCAAGCAGCCCATCATCCATTAAAATGGTATCTCCTTCACGGGCGTCTTTATTCAAAAAAGGATAATCTATGGGAATCAGCTCTTTATTTCCCTCTACTGATTCGGGTGTAAGATTAACATATTGTCCCTCTTCAATTAACTGGGCATCACCCTGCATTTTGCCAACCCGGATTTTGGGCCCCTGCAAGTCCATGAGTATCGGAAGACTTACATTCATTTCATCAGCCACATCCCGCAGGTGTTGTATTACTTTTTTGTGATCTTCATGTGATCCGTGCGAAAAATTCAGGCGGGCTACATTCATTCCTCCGGCCACCAGCTCTTTAATTTTTTCCCTGGTGTTGGAACTCGGACCGATGGTGCAGACTATTTTGGTTTTACGGTCGGAAAAAGGCATAAATAATTTTTGGGAGTTCTTATACTAAATGAAATCTACCAAGTATAAGAAAAGGTAAGGTGGGGTTCTATAGTAAATTATGCTGTCAGGCAGATAAACGCATTTGGTTCAATTTCACCGGGGATTACAGGCATTTTACAAAATGCCCCATACTTAAAAGGTCCTTACACGCATAATTACCGTATAATTAAATAAGCAGTGAAGCACTTAAAAGGAAACCGAAATTGCCGAAGCTTCAACCCGGAGGTTTTCTTTAAACCGGGCTTCGATTTCCTCGTGATACTCCTCTTCTAACGGATTGTAGAAAATCCCCTCCTCACTGTCAATGAATACATCTTCAAGGTTAATCAGGGTCCGAATCTGCAGTGTTTCACTATTTTCATCAAGGCGAACTATTTGATCAAACTGATACAGTTCCTCAAATTCAATTGAAGATTTATAGACAAATGGAGTCCGGCTGTAAGTTCCTCTGATTACCATTGAATAGTTCTGTTCATCATCATAGAAGTCCAAATCAAGTATATTGTCCTCACCCCGGGCCTGTTTGACAGAAAGCTCATATCCGCTGAAAGTATTAAAATCCTCAAAGCCTATTTCCCTGTTCATAAGAATTCTATCCTGAGACATCTCCTCGTTATAGTCAAATACCATTGCCTGCCCTTCTTGTGGTGACTGCAAAACTTCCTCGTTATCAGTATAAATATTAAAGCTGCGAACAATGAATTTTACTTCCTCAAAAGATATGGTGCTGCCTTCAACATTTAGAGTGTCTCCAACTTTTTCGGCATTAAAAGCAAGTTCTACTCTTTTAGGGATGGTTACGGGATCCGTCTCGAGACATCCGGCGAAAGCGCCGCCAATAATGAACAGTAAAAGCAGTAATTTGGCCTTCATATTAAATTGTAATTTATAAATGAGATATTAATATCATCGGTTAATGTATTCGCCGATCAGGTCACAGTTATCTGTTCTCCAAGAACAATAATTTTAAAGCTTAACAGACTTTCACTTTTTAACGTTATTAATCAAAACAAGGTGTCTGTTTACTCAATGATATTGCGACATTGAAATGATTTTTTCTTGAATCCCTCCACATTTACTCATGCCGGCAGATACGGTAAACAATATCCGCGTTCCGCTCGTCTCCGAAGTTCTCATAATTAAAAAAAGCCACCCCGGCAAACCGGGATGGCTTTTATAATTTTATTACACTATATCAGGGATCTTCTACAGTTACTGTAGCAAGATCACCGATCGGGATGAATCTGAGAACGATTTCCTCATCTTCATCTTCGAATTCATCGCTGGTAACCAGTGCCGGGTTTTGAGCCGGGATGCGATTACCGTCGGCATCTTCGCCGGCAGCACCGAGGTGGGCCATCGCGAAGAAATCTGCGGTTTCATCGATGGTAGCATCTTCCCGCATCGGATCTTCATCATCCGGGTCAACGGCAGCCACAACGTCTACGACGACATCGTTATAAACCTGACCCACATTCAAATCTTCCTGCGAGATACCAACGAATGCGCCGATGGCACCTTCCTCATCAACGGCATGCAGATCGATGGAGATCTCGTCTTCACCTACAGAGCCGTTATAGAGAATTTCGATTACGTCTACCGTAATGCTTCCCGGACCTTCTTCACCTACGAGTGTATGAGTTTCATCATTCCACTCGAACTGAGCAACGTGGTAAAGAGCCGCTCCACTACTGCTTGCGGCAACGTTTCCGGCAGTTTCTGCAGAAATTTCACCGTCGTTCAGAGTGGATTCTGAAACGTGCGCAGGTCGAACCACATGAGCTACATAGTCAACCGGATCGGCACCGTCTACATCTACGAGGAGAGAGCCACCACTCATGCCGGCTTCGAGTTCTACATATCCGGTGATATCCGCTCCTTCATAATCTCCATCTTCATCATACGGGGTTATGAAGACATAATCACCACCGGAAGCGGTCAGTCCGGTAACCAGCATCTCATTATCACCGTTAGTCAGGTCAAGAGCCTGGGTTGAAAGCGTAGCACTTCGGGAGAACTCCTGAACATAAATGGAAGCCTGACGAAGGTTTTCTGCAGGTTCCACACCTCCACTTGCCGAGTCGATATTCAACAAGAGCTGAACTTCACCAGTCTCATCGTAGATACCACTGTCGATGATCTCAATCTCAACGGTGGCGGAACTGGTTCCGGCTTCAATAACCACCGGTGAAGAGGTCAACAGGTTATAATGAACCCCTTCTTCAGCTGAACCGTCCGTTGAAAAATCAACTTCAATATCGGAGTCTTGGTGCTCCCCGATGAGCTGAATGTCAATGGATGCCATGCCCACTGTTTCACTCATCTCCTGCCCTAAAGGCTTGAACTCTACCTGAGGGTCGCCATCGAATACCTTATCTGCGTCTCCGGCATCAAAGATATCGTCGCATCCCCATAGAAATACAGGCAGAAGCAAAAATGCAATAATACGCGTTTTCATTTGCTTATACATATTTTAAAAATTTTGTGAGGTTTTTAGTTACCACCAGGATATTCCAGGTTCTGGATAAGGAATTCATTTACACCAAATTGCCCCGTGGGAACCGGTCCGATAATTCGATGAGAATCGTGCCGGAACTTGGTGGATCCATCGGGATTCGGGATATGTCTTCCGAGACGTTTGAGATCCCAGAATCGATGACCTTCAGCGATTAATTCACGTACTCGCTCTTCAAGAATGAAGTCTTCGAAATCGTCGAGGTCATCAAAGTCACCGGCTGAAACCGTTGAAGCTCCTCGCGCTTCACGAAGCTCGTTTATAACCGGTATACCGGCGGCAACGCTGTTGGCAGCTTTTGCTTCAGCTTCAGCCTGGATCAGGTAAACCTCACCTAAACGCATATAGGGCATATCATCGGCCTGGTTTCCTACGTGCTTGGCAGCAGGGAATTTATCGATAGTCAAACCCTGGTCGTTTACTACATCACAATCAGAAGGGGTGTCTCCGCTTCTGGCGTCAAAACATTCACTATACCAGCCTAACCTCCAGTCGTCAGCTTCATACAAGTCGATAACCTGCTGAGTTGGCAGCTGGGCTACCCACTGATTGGAAGTATAAGCAGACGGGCCGGTATTTACCATCCAGTCTCCACCGGTGAAGTA
>SLQI01000196.1 GCA_007131535.1 Balneolales bacterium
CCGATGAAGAGATTATGGAGTTTGTGAATGAACGGCACGCGGCTTTTTCCAACCATATTTATGATGAATCCACTTATGAGATCATGAAGTGGTGGGAAAACCCGGCGGAGCAAGATTCCATGCCCGAGGTTTTCCGGGAGTATACACCCATATGGCAGAAAACACACAAAACCGTTATCTCCAAAAAGCTTTCGGGGCTTGATCCCGCTCAATATACCGTGCGGCCCGGGCTTACTGCCGATGTACTGTCCGAACTCAAGCAGAATGCACCCGGTGATATCATGATCGGTGGCAGTGATCTCACAATCGCAGCCCTGAACTTCGGCCTTCTGGACAGAATTGACCTGATGACGGTACCGGTTATACTTGGCGGCGGTGTTTCGTTTTTTGAAAACATCCCGCGTACCGAATTAAATCTTTTGGAAACCCGGAGTTTTTCGAAGGGGTGGATTTTTGCCAGTTATGAAGTTTTAAAATATTAAGCCATAAGCAAAGACCATGAGTAACACAGAATCATTCATACAAAATCGCCAGGTATGGGCAAACCTGCCTGTTACGGACGTTGAGCGCACTCGAAAGTTTTATGACAGCCTGGGCTTCAAGCTCAATGGTGATCCCAAAAACGGGCAATTGGTCAGTTTTTTTGCAGGCAGGGATGACTTTATCATTCATTTTTTCCGGGAGGATATGTTTGAAGAAGCATCCGGTGGAGGTGCAGCCGATCTCAGCAAAGGCAGCGAAATCATGTACACAATCGGAGCCAATAGCCGCAAAGAAGTAGATACCTGGGCTGAACAGGTGAAAGCAGCAGGTGGCTCGCTGTTTTCCGAGCCTGCAGAAATGCAGAATAAATGGTATGGGTGCGGGTTCGCTGACCCGGACGGCCATAAGTGGAATGTGTTTTATAACGGGAAATAGAGTCATGAGAAAACTAATCGCATCTGCTTTTGTTTCACTCGACGGTATAATGCAGGCACCCGGCGGTCCGGAGGAAGATCCCACCGGCGGCTTTGCTCTGGGCGGCTGGATGTTCAACTATGCGGATGAAAGCATGGATATGTCTGCATCCGGTTTCGACGGAAAAGATCGCGAGCTGGTGCTGGGGCGAAGAACTTATGAAATATTCGAAGCGTACTGGCCTTATCAGCCGGAGGAGCATCCGATCGCCAAAACACTGAATGCAGCGAAAAAATATGTTGCTTCGCGCACATTGACGAAGCTACATTGGAATAATTCCACCCTGATCAACGGTGATGTTGAGTCGGCAATCAACGCTCTCAAGACCCAGCAGGGCCCCGACCTGCAGATAATTGGCAGCTGTCATTTGATTCAAACCCTTCAGGCGGCCTCAATCATCGACGAATTCAACGTGTGGACATTTCCGGTGGTGCTTGGACGGGGGAAGCGTCTCTTCAGCGAAGCTGCTAAGCCATCCTCGCTGAAGCTGGTTCGATCTCAGACTTCGCCTCACGGCGTGGTGATGAGCACATATGTACAGGACGGCGAAATCCGGCCCGGTTCATTCCCAGTTGATGAGCCCAGTGAGAAGGAGCTGGCCAGGCGCCGAAAGCTGGCGAACGAGGATATGTAGGGTGTAGGTGGCATCAGGTTTGATTCCGGACAAACTCTAAATTCTAAATTCGAAACTCGAAATTCGAAACTCGAAATTCGAAACAAATCCGAATGACAAAAACCTGGAATGTTCCAAACAGGTGGCGGCTAATTGAGCTCGATTTAGATTAAGAGCCTTTTGAATTTTGGTTCATTAGAATTTAGAATTTGTTTCGAATTTCGAATTTCGAATTTCGAATTTTATCACCACACCCCGTTTTGTCAACGTCGACCAGCAATTTGATTCAACCTCAACTTATAAAGCGAACCCAAAAGTTAACGTGGTGACATTATTCGACATCTCCGTGTCGTAATTATATACGTCAAAACTGTTACCGAATCCATCGGTTATCACTGAAACATGGCGTTCGTAATTATAGTCAATCGCCCCGAACATAGTCTCGACGGACAAAGTAAAACTACCATATCGGATATTAAAACCGATTCCGTGTCTTATCCCCATGGGAAACTCATCATCTCCTTCCGGCACCTCAATGAGTTCATTATATGAATAATTCACAGTAAAGCCATCGACGGTGGTGACCGTATCGAAGCTGCGATCAATTCTTCCCGGAAAATGAATGCTGAGCATGGGGTTGTAAAATAAATCGACTACCAGATTATTCACAGGTCTCAATGCCAGCACCGCTCCCGCTTTAAGGTCCAAAAACTGAAATGGTTCGTATTCGGTATCCTCTTCCCAGCTGCCACCGATATCTGACCAGTCAATATCATTTCGAGTGTAAGCGAATCCTATTTTGTATCCAAGCTGAGCATCAAATCCCATATTGAACAGATTATTGTGTTGCTGCCCGATGGGGGCCATGATATCCATGCCTGTGGATAAACCCCGCTGTGCACCAAAACCGGCTTCACTGGAAAAGATTTCATCATACGAATCTCCCTCCCCGGCAACCTGACCGAACTGGCCTTTGGGACTGGACCAGCCCACGCGTAATAGCACCCCGTTATCAAATAAAGATTCCTGTGTTACCTGGCGCTCTGCCGGTTGGGTTTCCCGCTCTCCGCCTCCGGTTAACTGAGCGGTCGAGATCTGAGTCCACGCTAACAGAATAATCAGAGTGCATGTAATTTTTAAAGCTTTCATTTTTTACCCTCACTGGTGTTTAATCGTCGTAATTCATTCTCCATACATTAAAACTTCCGGTCTCACTTCCCCTTTGAGCCAAAAAGTAGATGTGCCTGCCATCGTGTGACCAGATCGGGGACAGGTCATGCCCTCCGTGAAAGGTCAATTGATTGACATTGGTACCGTCGATGTTCACGGTATAGATATCCAGATTTTGCGGGGTATTCGAGGAAGCGGGTGTCGTTCCCACACAAACAATAGTTTTCCCGTCCGGTGATATATCCGGGCTTGAAAAACCGATGGTGGAATCATTCAGGATAAGGGTTTCTGAGCCGGTCCGAAGATTGACCATCCAGATTTCACCTCTTTGTTCACCGTCCCTGCTGTTGCGGGTTATGATCATATGCTCGCCGTCCGGAGTTAAAACCGGGGTGAACCCTTCGGAGTACTGAGTTTGGATTGAGGTGTTCAGATCCGTATTCCAAACGTAGAGTCGCTGCCCTTGTACCCTGGTATAGTAAACAGAACTGCCGTCATGGGAAAAAGAGGGGCCGACGGAGTTGCCATCCGAAGTTGAGGTTAGCTGACGAATTGCGGCTCCTTCTTCCGAGCGGATCAGGTTGATGATATAGTTATTGGATCTGACTTCTGTAAATGCCAGCCATGAATCATCCGGAGAAAAAGTCATATCGCGGACGTTGCGATTAAATGTTCGTTGGACAGTGGCCTGCCCGCCTGCAATGTTTCGAATTATGATGTTATTTAAGTTGTTTTCACGCCGGAGATAGGCAATTTTTTCTCCATTATTTGAAACCGCAATCATTGGAGCAGCATCCCAGCGAAGCAAGCCGGTTTGTGTTTCAAATATGGTGGGAGATACGATTCGCTCACTTCCCCCGGTAATACGGGTAAAGTTGATCCCCCCTTCCTCAGGGACAGAGGTCTGACCATAGTCTACCTGAAGCTGAGGAGGCATACACCCCGAAAGAAGCATGAATACGACAAATATCCCGAGTAATGTCTTGCGCATGTTGGTTGATCTGTTTGAAATCGGTTAAATGAAAACTGCTACCGGTATGGACCTGTACTACCCAAGATCCTCCCAAGAGTACCGGCAGCGTTGAGTTATTCCACCAGCATAATTGCCGGCTTTAGATTAATCCCCGGATTGATCACTGCACAGTTTCGATCCGGATGTCAGATACCTTTCTTTGTTCTTGTCGCATTACTTGAAATGGTCAGGCTGGTTCGGACTTTCATTTGTTACCCCAAATTTTTTCAGCGGATTTATTTTAAACTTAATTCCGGTCTATCCGGTGGATGGCGTACACACCGGACAGACCGGTTTGACTATCCGGCACCAGGTGACGGATTCGTGTGTCCTCTCCTGAAACCCTGTCCAATCAATATTCATAATTCTACCTCTAATTAGTGCCTGTAAGAAAACAGGTAGTATCTTAAAAAATGCCAATATCTGGTGCCGTATATTCGGTAATTCGGTAATTCGGTAATTCAGGTAATTGGGTTTAAAGCAACTCATGGAGCCAAA
>SLQI01000131.1 GCA_007131535.1 Balneolales bacterium
AGACATTTTGCATATAGCAATAAGGTTGATCAAGTATTTTCAATGTTACGTTAGTACCATCTTGCGATCTACGGAGGTGATTTAAGGCTATGACTCGGTTAATAGAGCACCACCCGCCTTCCGGAGGAAGGCCTCGTCGGTAGAAAAAAACATGCCTCCGATACCACGCTCCGTCAGGAGCGTTTCGTGGCCGACCGTGCCCGAAAACCTTCACAAAATGTTCCTACCGGAACATGCAGCCGGCTTCCATCCTTTTGCTACCGACGAGATGTTCCTAACGGAACATTTTGCAACCTGCCGGGCTCAATTGATTAAATCCTGCATCTTGCCTTGTGATCCCAGTACGATTAATATTTGCTTGCACTGTTGTCCGACAAAAGTTTGTAAATATCCTATAATACTCTGTGCTACAATTTATTACGGGATGCACATTTTTTAGAGTAGCTAATGAATATCCATTTCCGTCGGCTTCAGCCGACGGTTGTACGGCTCCCACAAAGTTTTGGGGCCTTAGCCCCGAAATGGTAGTTTGACAAATATCGAAAATCCTTCCATGTAAGGATACCTCGGTTTGAAAATGGGATGGCTGGAATTGTGGTGCGGGGCTAAAGCCCCGCGTTAATATGAGGGGGGAGGCGCTTAACCGTTGACTGAAGTCAACGGAAATGGATGGGTGCGAAGCTGATAACTGACAACAGTATTAGGTTGCCAACCTGAATCAGCTAATCTACAGCGTTGCGATACGTAGATTGCATTAAACCGCTACGTATCTGTAGTTTGATTAGCTTTTCTTACCAGCAACCAGCAACCAGCAACAGACATATCAAGTGCGCAAAAACCACCGTTTGGTCGATAAAAATTTAGAATCGAACTCTGGTTTAAAGGATGTTTGTAGCACAGATGCTGGTGTATACTTATCGTCACTAATCAGCCCCTGCCTTTTCTAACCTGACCGGTATATCCTGCCGGGCCATTTCCCGTTTGAGGTCCTCTATTTCTATTTCTTTGAAATGAAAAATACTGGCAGCAAGTACCGCATCAGCCTGACCTTTTTTGACGGCATCGATACAATGTTGCATCGTTCCGGCTCCTCCGCTGGCGATCAACGGAATTGAAACGGAAGAAGAGACCCGGCTCAGCAGCTCATTATCAAATCCGTCTTTGGTGCCGTCGGCATCCATGCTGGTGAGCATTATTTCTCCGGCTCCCCGGCGCTCAACTTCCCGGCACCACTCAATGGCATCCATTCCCGTATCTTTGGTTCCGGCATGGGTATAGACATTCCACACCTCACCGGTTCTGCGGGCATCCACAGCCGCAACTATACATTGAGAACCAAACCGGGCAGCCGCACGGGTTATTAAGTCCGGGTCCCGGACGATACTGCTGTTCAGCGATACTTTATCCGCCCCCGCTTTCAACAGATCAGCAATCTCCTCTACTTCCCGAATCCCGCCCCCGACAGTAAACGGGATACTGATGGTTCGGGCTATACGCTCTACCAATTCAATCAGAGTCTTCCGCTTCTGATTTGTGGCCGTTATATCCAAAAACACCAATTCATCAGCCCCCTCGCCCGAATACCTTGAGGCCAGTTCAACGGGATCCCCGGCATCCCGCAATCCTTCAAAGTTAACCCCTTTAACCGTTCTGCCGTCTTTGATGTCCAGGCAGGGAATAATTCGTATGGCCAGCATAATTTTATATTAATATGAGGTTCTGCATTTAGCGTAAATCGAAAATATTCATTCCGGCTACACAGATGTAACTAATGGGAGTTTGTTGAATTCAAAAACTTCAAATACTGAACCGGCTCTTACCCTATCTTCTTTCAATGAGCAAGTAGAATGTTTAAACTGATTATAGCAACATCTGCCCATTGCCAATACGCCTTGTTTCCGGGTTTTGTTGTCAATTTTTTATAGCAATATTTTACCCAAATCGTTATAGCATGAGACATCAAAAGTCTGCTCACATAATACAAGTACTGGTCACATTAAACCAATGCGAGAATATTATTTATGTGGATTAAAATTCGTGACTTTACAAACCATTTTGAAATACTATATTAGGACCTGTGTATATTTATTAACCAAAATAAGTTGATATGATGAAGCGACTTTGGCAATTATCTTTAATTGGTGTGTTGGGTTTATTAGTAATAAAGTGCGGAGAATCCGAGGAAGCCCCTGCCGATACGGATCCGGTGGACGAGGTGGATGTTCAGCAGGCTTTTTTAAACCAGCTTATCAGTCTCTGTGACGTCGAAATAACCGGGGAGGCCACCTATCCGGAAGAAAACGGAGATCACCCGCTGGTGGATACCGAACTCCGGGTTCATGTAGAAACCTGTGAAGACGATGAAGTCCGCCTCGACCTCTACCGCGATTATGATACCTGGCATGGTACCTGGGTACTCACGATGCGAGAAGAAGGGCTGCACCTGTATCACGATCACGCAGGCGATGACGGAGAATCAGACGGACCTACCGGATACGGCGGCTATGCCGACCCGGATCGCGGCAGCAATTTTAAGCAATACTTCCCGGCTGATGAAACTACCGCCGCAATGGACTCCGCCTACGAAACCAACGAGTGGATGATGGAAATTGACCTCGAAAACGAGCAGTTCATCTACTACCTCGAACGGCACAGCGAGCCTCGCTTCCGTGCTGTGATGGATATGAGTGACATCATGGCCGACGCCCGCTAAAACTTTAGTTTTTGCAAACTAAACCGGCTTCTTATGCGATATTATGAGGCCGGTTTTTATTTGCCTTTCCGGCGCCGAAATAAAAGCAGTTTTTTTACCAAAGGCCTTGACTTCTGCCCTACCTGCTTTTTATATTTGGATTCTGTTAAGGCAATAGCCAGAGCACACATTCCTCCGTAGCTCAATGGCAGAGCACTCGGCTGTTAACCGAGTGGTTGTTGGTTCGAATCCAACCGGGGGAGCGCCCAAAGGGTTGATCTCATTTGCGAGGTCAACCCTTTTTTTGTTTTGGGATGATTTACACTCATCAGTGTACAGGGCTTCAATTATGCAGTGTCAGTGGCTTTGGCGACTGTAGTTTGCGGGCATCCTATCAACTTGAGTTCGATTCTAACGTTGGGTAGAATAAAAAGAGCTGCAAATGTAAGTTCACTTCAAATACCTGTACAGATTCAATTACTTTGATGCTAAACAAGAGATGAACAAGCTTTGATCGACCGAAGTACGACAAAACTGCCAAAATGGAATTCTATCTCCTCACCTCTTTGATTTTGGATTGATTACCCTAAGTTTTCCACACAGCACTCATCCATTTCCGTTGACTTCAGTCAACGGTTAAACGGCGCCCCTAACGGCCACAAAAACGGGGCTTTAGCCCATACAGGTAGGTTGACATATATTAAAATCCTTCCATGTAGGGATACCTCGGATTTAGAAGGAGGATGGCTGGTGTTGTGGAGCGGGGCTAAAGCCCCGCATATATAAGAGGGGGGGGAGGCACTTATCCGTTGACTGAAGTCAACGGAAATGGATGGGTGCGAATCTGATAACAACTGAGGTAGTTGACCAGCAACCAGCACCCCCCCTACTCCCTATACCGCACCTGCTCAAGTATCAATCCCTTTGGGGCGGCGCAGGGGGCCGGGTTGGGATGTTTACTTTGGCCGGTTAGCAGAGTGAGAAAGGTTTCGGTTTCCAATTTGCCGCGGGCGAGGTCAATCAAGGTGCCGGTAAGATACCGGACCATCTGACGCATGAAGCGGTCTGCCCCGAATCGTAAAATCCATCGGTGCTCGTCGGTCTGTTGCAGCTCTGTGAATTGCAGGTTACAGATGCTGGAGTCGCGGCCTTCGTCATAAATGCAGAAGTGCCTGAAATCCCGCTGCCCTTTCATTTCCTCAAGTCCCCACCGCATCAACTCAATGTCGAGTGCGTACGGGATATAGCTGCTGTAATGCCGTCGAAGCGGATCCTTAACCGTCGTTATTTGATAGCGGTATTGACGGTAAACGGCATCAAATCGAGCGTGAAAATCGCCGGGGACTTCCTGTCCCCCTTTAATGGCAATATCGCCGGCAAGCAGTTTATTCAGCCGGTAGGCTAAATCTTCCGGATCGCATTCTTTGATGAGATCGAAATGGAACGGCTGGTGTTCGGCATGGACGCCGGTATCGGTCCTGCCGGAACCGTAAATCCGTACCTTCTGGCGGGTCAGTTTATGCAGTGCCGCTTCAATATGATCCTGCACCGTATTG
>SLQI01000003.1 GCA_007131535.1 Balneolales bacterium
CACCCCTCTGCGTCCCTTGCGGTTCAAACGCTTTTGGGGTGTACCTCTTCTGCGATCCAGCTCAGAAAATCCGGGTTGCCTCCCTGGATTGGTAGCGCCACGATGCACGGGCAGTCGTAAGAATGTACTTCCTTGACTTTTACTGTCAGGTCATCGAGGCGGTCGGCGGTGGTTTTGGCTATGAGAATCGTCTCTTTCTCCGACTGCGCTTCTCCCTCCCACCAGAACATCGACTCCATGCCGTCGATAATGTTTACGCAGGCGGCGAGTCGTTCTTCAACCAGCACTTTCCCGATGTTGCGCGCTTCGGCTTTATCTTCCGTGGTGATGTAAATAATTCGTGCTTCCATAATAAAATGAATTACTGACGTTGATGGATGTAGAATTGATAAAATGACAAATTACCAATATATTACAAAGCTTTACCAGATTGGTAAATGTTCTTTTAAAGCTGGTCTGTAGCAGGATTTATAACGAGCCGTTATTCATCTTGCATATTCAACCATGCGAGAGTGGTGGAATTGGTAGACACGCATGATTTAGGATCATGTGCCGTAAGGCATGGGGGTTCGAGTCCCCCCTCTCGTACCAAGTATTAAGCCGGGCCATTAGCTCCCGATAGCGGTCGGCAATAACCATTTATGTATTACCCGGTGCCCCTGGTTACAGGTTTTTATTACCACCGATCGCTCACACTGAAACCGGAAATCATTGTAGTAACCTGATTCAACGTGGATATTAAAGTAGAAGAACTCTCGAACGTAGACAAAAAAATTACTATTACGGCAGATCGCTCCGATTTAAAACCCAAGATCGACGAAGCGCTGAAAAAGTACCGTAAGCAAATCAATATGCCGGGGTTTAGGCCCGGGAAGGTACCGGTTTCTATCGTCAAAAAGCGGTTCGGCAAAGAGATCGAAAACGAGCAGGTAAACGAATACATTCAGGAAGTTTTTCGGGATAAAATCGTACCCGAACATCAGCCGGTGGGTGAGCCGAAAATCGAGGATTTCAAGTGGGAAGACGGTGAGCTCGAGGTGGATATGAAAATCGGCGTAAAGCCGGAGTTTGAGCTGACCGACATTTCAAAAATTGAGATTGATAAAATGGTCCACGACGTTACCGAAGAAGAGGTGGACGAAGAAGTTGAGCGAGCACGTGAGCGTGCCGGGCAGTGGGTTGAAACCGAAGACCCGGTGACTGAAACCAGCAAAGTAACCGTGGATGCCGTGGCGCTTGATGAAAACGGCGATCCTGTGCCGGATGATGTCGATGAAGATAAGGAGCTGGATCTCAACTCCGAAGAGAACGCTCAGTTCCGGGATGCCCTGCTTGGAAAGAAAGTGGGTGAAGTGGTTCCGGTAGAACTGGGTGAAGGTGACGACAAGGATAAATTCAACGTCACCCTTAAAAAGGTCTACAAACTCGAAAAGCCCGAGTTGGATGAAGAATTTGTTAAAAATGCGACCAATGGTCAGGTAGATAATATTGAGGCTTTCCGCAGTGACATCAAAAGCCGAATACAGAACTACTATGATCAGTCAGCCGATGATATGGCCAAGCAGGACCTGATGGAAAAGCTGATTGAAGCCCATGAGTTTGAAGTTCCGGAAGTGGTTGTAGATAAGTTCCTGGATGCCTATGTTGATCAACTCAAGCAACAACAGGGCGGAGAACTTCCTGAGAACTTCGATACTGAATCCTATAAAGAAAACTCACGTGAACAAGGTCAGAAAGAAGCCAAATGGGCTTTTATTCTTGAAGAGCTGGAAGCTCAGTACGAAGTGGAGATCGAAGCTGAAGACATTGACAACAAAATTGCCTCTGATGCAGCCCGATACGGTATGCCGGTAGAAATGGTTAAGAGTTTCTACCAGCAATCCGGCGAGCAACTGGAAAATCTGAGAAGAAATATCAGAACGGAAAAAGTTTTTCAACAGTTGTTGGAGACTGTATCCGTTAATGAGGTGGATAAGGAAACTTATCAGAAACAAAAAGAAGAAGAAAACAAATCCAAGTCAGAGGACTAATTTAATACAGCCATGAGTTTCATCAACCAACCATTATACGACGAAACATCTTTGAGCCAACAGACTCAGAACAACCTGGTTCCAATGGTTATTGAAACCACGAGCCGGGGTGAGCGTGCTTACGATATTTATTCACGGTTGCTGAAGGATCGTATCATTATTCTGGGAACCCCGGTAAATGATATGGTCGCCGGTAACATTATGGCACAAATGCTTTTTCTGGAATCGGAAGACCCGGAGAAAGATATCAATTTTTATATCAACAGCCCCGGCGGGGTCGTATCCTCCGGGTTGGCAATTTACGATACAATGCAGTATGTGCGTTGCGATGTTGCGACTACCTGTATCGGAATGGCGGCATCTATGGGCGCGGTGTTGCTGGCCGCCGGAACTAAAGGCAAACGCGCCGTACTGCCAAACTCCAGGGTGATGATTCACCAGCCGTTAGGCGGAGCTCAGGGACAGGCCAGCGATATTGAGATTGAAGCTCGTGAAATTGTCCGGATTAAAGAGCGGCTGAATCATATTCTGGCGGACCATTCAGGCAAAAGCTATGAAGAGGTCCTGAAAGATTCCGACCGAAATAAATGGATGGATGCCAATGAAACCCTGGAATATGGTTTAATTGACAAAATCCTCGATCGCAACGAAGAAAGCGGTAATAAAAACTCGTAAATAATCAGGGGTTATGAGCGACCAAAAGGATAATCAGAAAATAAGGTGCTCGTTTTGTGGCCGGTCAAGCCAGGACGTCAGCAGTATGGTAGCCGGCCCCAATGTTTACATCTGTGACCGCTGCGTCACCGATGCTTCAGGTATTGTTAAAAGTGATCTTGCCAACCGGGCTAATCGAAGAGCCGCCAACTACAAACCGGCGATGAAGCCCATCGAGATCAAAGGGAAGCTGGATGAGTATGTCATTGGTCAGGAGCACGCCAAAAAGACACTCTCGGTCGCTGTATATAATCATTATAAGCGAATATCAGCCGAACATCAGGGACAAATTGATGAGGCCAGTGTAGAGAAAAGCAATATCATGTTACTCGGCCCGACGGGGAGCGGTAAGACATTGCTGGCCAAAACATTGGCTAATATTCTTGATGTGCCTTTCTGTATTGCAGATGCCACTGCGCTTACGGAGGCCGGATACGTTGGCGAGGATGTTGAATCTATCCTGTCCAACCTGCTGCAGGTTTCCGATTATGATGTCGAGCGGGCTGAAAAAGGCATTATCTACATTGATGAGGTTGATAAAGTCGCCCGAAAAGGGGACAACCCCTCCATCACCCGGGATGTTTCCGGTGAAGGCGTGCAGCAGGCTCTGCTGAAGATCCTGGAAGGCACCATAGCGAACGTGCCTCCTAAAGGCGGGCGAAAGCATCCTGAACAGAGCTTCATCAACATAGACACCCGGAATATTTTATTTATTTGCGGCGGTGCGTTCGAAGGACTGGATGAAGTCATCTCCAGAAGACTTTCGACCAGTTCCATGGGATTTAATGCCGGTGAGCAGGTAAAGTATGACAAAGACGATCCCAATATCTTCACCTATACCGAACCGGAAGATCTGCAGAAATACGGGTTGATTCCCGAATTGATTGGCCGGATTCCGGTTATTTCCGGATTGCATGAGCTTTCTGAAGAAGCTATGATTGACATTCTGTTGAAGCCCAAAAACGCTTTGGTCAAGCAGTACAAAAAGCTGTTTGAAATGGAGGGCGTTGATCTGGAAATTGAAGAAGATGCGCTTAAAGCAATCGTTCAGCTTGCCCTCAGCCGGAAAACCGGAGCGCGCGGGCTGCGATCCATTATGGAGCGCTCCATGCTTGAAATTATGTTCACTCTGCCTACAATGAATAATATTGAGCGGTGCGTGATTACCCGCGAAACCATTGAAAATGACGCTCCGCCAATCTATGAAAAACGTAAAGCTTCTGCCTGATAACAACGGTTGTGTTGTTCTTTCTCAGGTTTTATCTTTGACGACTCTCTCTCATAGCTAAATATCTCTCCTTGATTTAGAAAGCCGTCCGGTTTGAAAAGCCGGACGGCTTTTTTATTGGGATTTATTGAACCGCGGATTTTCACAGATTGTGCATGGGTTTTGAGAGTGGATGGGCAGGTGGCAACAAGACCATCATGCATTAAGGGACGATCGCTCAAAACCCGGGAACGCCACGTAGTTTTGGGTACCAAAGACAGCCCCGCCGCCCA
>SLQI01000384.1 GCA_007131535.1 Balneolales bacterium
CATCAGATGGGAGAGATGCCACCAAGGATGTTTATTCCGCCGTTCGCCGATCCGGTAAATCCCAACATCCCCGGGAAGGTGGTACGCGGTACCAATCTGGTTGGTGAGCACATGGCCAACCGGTTTGCCGGGGAAGGTAAGTCCGGCATTATCCAGCGCATCACCTTTAATATGTGGTGGAATGGCGGAATGCGAACTGCTCCCTATTTTCATAACATGGTGGGAATCCTGACCGAGTCAACCCACCGCTCTCCGGTTCCCCGCTATTGGGAAGAAGAGGATATCCCTGAATCGATTACCCGGGGAGGTCAGGAGATCCCGATGAAAGAACCCAGCGTTTTTTATCCCGACCCGTGGGAAGGTGGTGAGTCAAGTATCGGGCAGATGGTAGACTACCACCTCACGGCTTCGATGGGCGTGCTTGATATTGCGTCACTGCGCCGCCAGGAGTGGTTGTATAATATTTATCAAATGGGCCGTGATCAGATAGCAAAGGGTCGCGAAAGCGATACATTCGCTTATGTAGTTTCCCCCGATCAGTGGGATGGCCCGGAAGCCACAGAAATGCTGAGAGTGCTGGATCGCGGCGGTATCGAAATCCACCGCGCTACCGAACAGTTTACTGCCGACGGTGAAACTTACCCCGCCGGAAGCTACATCCTCTACACCGATCAGGCGTTTCGCGCTCATCTGGTGGATATGATGGAACCCCAGGAGTATCCGGATAGACGTCTGTATCCGGACGGTCCGCCTGAACCGCCTTACGATATGGCCGGATGGACCCTTCCGATTCAAATGGGGGTTGATGTGGCTTCGGTCAGCTCAGAGTTTGACGTCCGCGCTGAATACATGGAAGAAATTCCGAACCGGGAATCCTCAGTAGCCGGTACCGGCAGTGACACGTTTCTGCTGTCACCCCGCTCAAATTTCACTACGAAAGCTGTCAGCCGGCTTTTGAATGACGGGCACACCGTTAGCCGCGCGGCGGAGTCGTTTAGCGAAGGCGGAGAAGAGTTTGATCCCGGCACTTTCATCATCGAAGCTGAAGGTGCCGGAATCCGAGACGATATTGAACTGTTAAGCGATGAACTCGGGCTCGACTTTACCGCAACGGCAAGTGTACCCGATGTCGAAACCTATGCCATGGGGCTGCCGCGGATTGCCAAGTATCAGTCGTGGGTAAAAAGTATCGACGGAGGCTGGACCCGCTGGGTTTTTGATAATTATGATGTACCGTATGATACACTCAACAATCATCAAATCCAGGATGGTGAGTTATTGGATTATGATGTTCTGGTAATGCCTGCATCTACGCCGGGGCGCATCATGCAAGGGCATGAGCAGGGTACAATGCCGGAAGAGTATACCGGAGGTCTTGGTGTTGAAGGCTCCATGGCTATCAAGGAATTTGTCAAAAACGGCGGAACCGTTGTCGCGTGGGACAGCACTACCGACTTTTTGATTGAGCAGCTTAGTTTACCGGTACGCAACAGGCTAAGTGGTGTAAGCCGGGATAACTTCTTCATACCCGGTTCGCTGATCAGTCTTGAAGTGGACAATACCAATCCGTATGGCTTTGGATTGCGGGAAGAAACCGGTGCCTGGTTTGTTGAACGCCGGGGAAGCCAGAGCAGATCGTTTCGCATTGTACAGCCTGCCAGCTCCGAAGACCGACGGGCTGATCCGCCCGCCGTGGAAGTGATCGCCAACTATCCGGAAGAAGACATTCTGCAAAGCGGGTGGGCTCTTGGAGAAGATCGGTACCTGGCCGGACATCCGGCGGTTGTTCGTGCCGAACTTGGGGAAGGTGATGTAATCCTGATCGGCGTTCGTCCGCAATTCCGGGCTCAACCACGAGCAACGTTTAATTTCATCTTCAATGCGCTATGGAACAGTGCCGGAGATGGCCTGCCCGCCGTAGAACCCTATGCCGCGGAATGATTTTTAAATTGTTGGAGCCACGGGCTAAGCACGCTTAGTCCGTGGGCTTCGGCTAAATAGTGTAGGAATTTTCCCGCGTTAAACGAAGGTTATCAACCGCAAATAGGAGGCTGTCTAAAATGACATGTTTGATCAAAACTGACTTAAATTTTTTAGCCTGCATTATTCACAAATTTTTCATGAAAGGTTCTATTGTCATGTCTTTCAATAAGGTACTCAAAATAAGGCTATATTTTTTAATTTAACCTTTGGACAGACGCTGCGAACTTTAGCTGTGGGCGGCGTTGTCCCGGGAATGGTTTGCTCAACGTATTCTGATACGTTTCCGCCACCAATCCCGGGACGCCTTGCCCACCCCACAGGGATCCCTTTGGGACAACTAAATTTCTTGGTGAATAATGCAGGTTAGGCTGCTAATTTCTAAAATTTATTTATCAAACAGTTTAATATTCCTTTAATCCCTTCGGGATTTCTTTGGGTTAACACTTTCGCAACCAAACAACTACGATAGTTGAGTTTAGCAGGAGAGTCCGGACATATTCTGAATGCTGCGATCTGATTTTTCATCTCATCATCTTGACATTACTCCAAACCCCGCCTATCTTTGGGCCTTGAATTTTAACGCCATATGAAAAGTATTTTTCTACATAGTATTTGTTGCTGTATGTGCTGCCTACTCCGTTAGGAGAGCCTGCGCATGCTGTATATAGGTATTGAGAAGGCTCTCTGTGATGTATAGAGAGCCTTTTTTTATTGCCGGCAGCAAAAGTGTTCTTTTATACATCCGGAGATCTTATCAAGAAAGGTGGAGGGAACAGGCCCTGTGAAACCTTAGCAACCGGTTCCGGTTTTCCGGGACGTCAGGTGCTAAATCCTGCCCGAAAGCAATTTCGGGAAAGATGAGGAACGACGAGTTTTTGTTGATAAAAACCTCTTCCGACACTTTCCCGGAAGAGGTTTTTTTTTTGCCCGAAAACTTGTGAATACTGAAATGCAAACATCCTTTAACAGTTGGTACGACAGGAAAATGTATGCCACCCCGGAACTCGCTGAGGAGACCCGTTGGGTGGAGCAGTTTCTGAATGGTATCCATAAGATTGCGGTGGTAGGAGTTTCCCGGAAGACAACTAAAGACAGTTACTATGTGGCTCGCTATCTGCAAAGAGCGGGCTACCAAATCATTCCGGTTAATCCAACTGCTGATAAAATCCTTGGAGAACCGGCTCATGCCGACTTGCGGTCTATAAAGGGTTCGGTAGATGTCGTAAATATGTTTCTCCGGCCTGATCATGTGGCTGAAGCAGTTGATCAGGCCCTGGAACTCAATCCGCGCTGTATCTGGCTGCAGCTGGGAACAGGCAGCCATGCCGGACTCGAAGATCGCATCAGCCAATACGGGATTCGGTTGATTCAGAACCGGTGCATGAAAGTAGATCATCAGTTCCTCATCAGAGATCGCAATTAAAGGTCTCAACCATCACATACACATAATCACTTAAGGAAATAACCAACCATGAGCAATAACGGGAAAAGCAAAAACTACAGGTTTGAAACACTGCAGCTTCATGCTGGTCAACAGCCGGACCCAACCACCGGAGCCCGCGCTGTGCCGATTTATCAAACCACTTCTTATCAATTCAACGACACCGAACACGCAGCTACGTTGTTTGCACTTAAAGAATTCGGGAATATCTACTCCCGGATCATGAATCCTACCAATGATGTATTTGAAAATCGTGTCGCCGCTCTTGAAGGAGGGGTAGCAGCAGTTGCAACCAGCTCAGGTCAGGCTGCGCAGTTTTTGGCGATAACCAACATCGCCGAAGCCGGGGAAAATATTGTTTCCACCTCGAACCTGTATGGCGGAACGTACAACCAGTTCAAGGTTTCGCTTCCGCGGCTTGGGATTAATGTGAAGTTTACCGAAGATGATGAGCCGGAAACATTCGCCTCTCATATCGATGAGAAAACCAAGGCGATCTATGTAGAAACGATCGGAAATCCGCGCAACAATGTGCCCGACTTTGAAGGCATTGCGAAAGTTGCTCAGGAAAACGGCATCCCTTTGATTGTGGACAACACATTCGGGGCCGCCGGTGCTATCGCCCGACCGATTGATCACGGGGCGAATATCGTAGTTGCTTCGGCTACCAAATGGATCGGCGGACATGGCACCTCGATCGGCGGGGTTGTCGTTGATGCCGGCAATTTCAACTGGGGGAACGGCAAGTTTCCGGTATTCACCGAGCCATCTCCGGGATATCACGGATTGAATTTCTGGGAGGTTTTCGGGGAAGACGG
>SLQI01000062.1 GCA_007131535.1 Balneolales bacterium
ATTTTTCGGGCGGAATCAATGACCAAGTCCCTTACCGCATGGGCTGTAATGATACTGGTTGAACAAGGCAAAATTAACCTGAGTGACCCCATCTCCGACCACCTTACAAGATGGAAATTCCCGGATTCGAAGTTTGATGCCGGGCAAATTACCATCCGTCATTTATTGAGCCATAGTGCCGGTATACGGTTCAGCGTCTTCACGGATATAGATTTGAAAGATGAGAACCTATCCCCCGAATATGTTTTATCAAACCTCGCTGAAAAGGAGGATTTACTCGTTCAGTCACCGGGAGAAAAGTTTCTTTACTCCAACCCCGGCTATGTACTCCTGGAGCTTTTGATTGAAGAGGTCTCCGGTACTTCTTACCCGGAGTTTGTTCAACAGGTACTATTATCCCCGCTTGGGATGAACCATTCCGGATTCACACAGCCTTCTGAAACTGAACGCCACTCGATTACCGGTTATTTGTTTGACGGTCAGACTGTACCACTCAAACCCGAACCAATCCATGCCCACGGCGGATTGTATACCACCGTTGATGATTTTTTAAAATTTGCAGCTGCGAGCGCAGCCGGAAATCAGCACCACGAAATTTTAAGCCGGGAGTCAATACAGCGTATGCACACTCCGGAAATTGAAACCACTGGATTATATGCGCTGGGTAGTGACTCCTCTGGGCTTGGTCATTTCACAGAATCTCCGGGCGGTGGTCAGCAGCTGATATCCCATGGCGGACAAGGTACAGGGTGGCTTTCGTATTATTTTGTCCTCCCCGAAACCGGCGAAGGCTTGGTGATTTTCACCAACAGTGAGCAAAGCTGGAGGCTGATAGCCGATGTGTTAGAAATGTGGACTAATGGGCTTGAACTTTCATCACCTGCCCTAAGCCGGTCATTTTCTGTGATCGCTTCGATACTATGGGTAATAATTGCGGTAATCGTTTTGGCAGTTCTGGCTCTCTTTGGCAGAATCGGCTTTCTTTGGCGAAAAGGGCAAATACTGTTTGCTCCTTTTAAATCAACCCGGGAAATTTTCTGGTATATAAAATTGGCCGGTGCATTTTTACCACTTATTGCAGCCTGGTGGGTATCTGCAAATTACCTGGTTGCAGGGATGTTTCCTGTAGTCTCAGTCTGGCTGACAGGTGCATTGTTATTACTTACTTCAGGGTTGCTTTTAAAGGTATGCTGCTTTGCAAAAGATACCTCTTAACTGATGTAGCTGACTTTGGCTTTGTTTGTGACTGAAAAGGGTATCTTTTTGAAGCTCTGGACTCCAGTGGCAATTCCGGTTTGGGGCAAGGCAATCTTCTTCAGAATATACATTTCACTCAAAATCCTGTAACGACATTTAGTGGGATTGGTGCGTTATTGGGCATGGAAACTTTAAAAAACCTACAGCCATGTCCAAAACCGAAGTTCGCGAGACGAAAACCGATACGTCACACAAGCAAATCACCTTGAATATTGAGGGGATGAGCTGCGCGGCGTGTGTAGCCAATGTTGAAAAAGCTTTGAAATCCACCGAGGGAGTTGAGGAAGCCAGTGTCAACCTGGCGACCCATGAAGCCAGTGTAACCTATTCCGGCGATAATCCACAGAAGCTGGAAGATGCCGTTAACAAAACCGGCTTTAGTGCCAGCTTGGCGGACGATGATGAGGTGGATCACCTTCAGCTTGAAATCACGGGGATGAGTTGCGCCTCATGTGTCGGTAATGTGGAGCATGCGATTTCGGAAGTTGCGGGAGTAGATAAGGCTGAGGTTAATCTGGCCACCAACCAGGCCGCGGTTGAAGGCCGCAATATCGTTGTTGATGATCTCATTGGAGCAGTCCGCAGCGCCGGGTACGAAGCCAGGCTGATAGTAGACGACAAGGAAGAAGATGTTTTTGAACGGGCCGGATCCCACTTTAAAAAACGGTTTTTCACGGCGCTCCCGCTTGCATTTATTGTAATGGTACTCGATATGGGGCCGATGTTCATCGCTTCCTGGGGGGAGTGGGTACATCCGAGAATGTTTGAATGGAATCTGATCCAGCTGGCGCTTACGGCCGTTATTTTATTCTATGCCGGGAGCTCCTTTTTTACCGGTGCCTGGAAAGCGGCCAAACGCCTTAGCGCTGATATGAACTCTCTGGTTGCGATCGGCACCGGCGCCGCATTCGCATTCAGCAGCTACGCGACGTTTTTCGGTGTGGAAGGCGGATTGGTTACGCCTCACGATATTTATTTTGAAACAGCAGCTATCATCATCGCACTGCTGCTGCTCGGAAAGTGGATGGAAGAACGGGCCAAATATCACAGCCGGGATGCAATGGCCGGTCTGCTGAAATTAACCCCGAACACGGTTAACAAATATTCCGAATCCGGTGAAATCATGGAAATCCCGCTGAAACAGGTACAGGCTGGTGACCGGCTCCTCGTAAGAGCCTGGGAACAGATTCCGGTGGATGGAAGCATCACCACCGGCAGTGCCAGCGTGGACGAGTCGGCCATGACCGGTGAGAGTATACCGGTTGAAAAATCCACCGGAGACCCGGTTATCGGTGGCACCCGCAATACCAACCAGTCGTTTACTATGACAGCCGAACGAGTTGGAAAGGACACGGCTCTGGCGCAAATCATCGAAACCGTAAAACGTGCTCAGGGATCCAAACCTCCGATTCAGCGATTGGTTGATAAAGTGGCCTCGGTGTTCGTGCCGATCGTGCTGGTTATCGCTCTGATAACATTCCTATCCTGGTTTGCCGCGGACGGACCTGCCCGGGCCATGGTAAATATGGTAGCCGTACTCGTAATCGCCTGCCCCTGCGCCCTCGGGCTTGCTACGCCTACCGGCATCATGGTAGGTTCCGGCCGGGCGGCTGAAAAAGGGATTCTGATCAAAGATGCGGTCAGCCTTGAGGAAGCCCGAAGGGTAGATGTGGTGTTGTTTGATAAAACCGGGACACTGACTACCGGCACGATGGAAGTTTCGGAAGTAATTCCGTTTGGTGACCAAACTTCTGCCGAACTCATTGCCATGGCCGCCTCGGTGGAACAGCAGTCAGATCACCCCATTGCCAAAGCCATAGTTAACAAAGCATCCGATGATCATCTGGATCTGCTTACAGCTGAAAATGTAGAAACTACCATGGGGGTCGGCGTAACCGGTAACGTTGATGGCACGGAGATTACTGTGCGATCAGCCAGTGACTTTGAGGGTTTATCGGATGATCAAATCGAGCAGGTTAAGCTTCAGCAGCAAAAAGGGACGACTTCGCTGGTTCTGCTGATCGATGGCAAGGCCGCCGGGTTGATCGGGGTAAGCGACCGCCTGAAAGATGAGGCTAAAAGTGTCATCACCCGGCTGCAGCAAATGGAAATCGAAGTGGTGATGGTCACCGGTGACCACCGGCGTACCGCGCAGGCTTTTGCCGAACAAGCCGGAATAGACCGGGTTGAAGCTGAAGTCAAGCCGGATGAAAAAGCGGCGATCGTCGAAAAGTACCAGCAGCAGGGTAAACGTGTAGCGATGGTTGGTGACGGTATCAACGATGCCGCCGCGCTGGTTCAGGCCGACCTTGGCATGGCGATGGCCACCGGCACCGATCTGGCGGTCAGCTCCTCGGATATCACCCTGATGAGCGGAAACCTAAACAAAGTTGTTGATGCTCTTACGCTCTCCCGCGGATCTTTGCGAATTATCCGACAGAATCTATTCTGGGCTTTTGTCTATAATTCAGTTGGCATTCCACTGGCTGCCATAGGGTTGTTGAGCCCCATGTTTGCGGCATTTGCCATGGCTGCAAGTTCGGTGAGTGTGGTTTCCAACAGCTTGAGAATAAAACGACTGTAGGGTTATCGCCCGAAATGGAAGCCCATTCCCACTCCGGCATAAACACCCTGCCAATCAAAATCCGGCTCGCCGGCAATAGGGGAGGAAATACCGATTTGCGTGTTAAGTCTAAAACGGTCCCAGCCGACTTGCATAAATACCGAAGGCTCCCAGAATACCGGTGTTGAAGGGTTGGTGATAATTTCTCCGTCTCCCTGAGTGCTTCGGATTTCCGAAAACTGTATAACCGACAGACGATTGACTATTCCCAGGTCCAGAACTTTCGTCTGCAGAGCAAGATTATTCTGGATAAACGGTTTAAAGTAAGATCCTTCCGCTGTAAACGTATGATCGGTAAGCAACCTGTAGCCTTCTCCTTTACCTGACCCGACTCCAAGTCCGCCACTGGTTTCGACCACC
>SLQI01000497.1 GCA_007131535.1 Balneolales bacterium
ATTGCATCACAGGAGGATCTGGATGCGGTTGTAAATGCCGCTAATGCCCGGCTGGCAAGCGGCGGTGGAGTGGCCGGCGCTATTCACCGGGCTGCCGGACCGGAGCTTTATGAAGCCTGCAAACCGATGGCACCGATTGAACCGGGTGAAGCCGTTATAACACCAGCCTTTAATTTGCCCAACCAATATGTTATTCATGTATTGGGACCGGTCTACGGACAGGACAAGCCGGAAGAAGAGCTGTTGAAAAATTGTTATGTGAACGGACTCAAGCTGGCACGGGAAAATGAAATAAACCGAATAGGTTTTCCCGCGATTTCGACGGGAGTTTTCGGATATCCGATGCATGATGCAGCAGAAGTTGCCCTGCGCACGATTAAACAGGAACTCGAAGCTCATAAGCGGCCGGAGCTGGTCCGTATGGTATTATTTGCCGATAGCGACATGGAAGTTTTCAGAGAAATTCTATCTGCAATGCCGTAGTTTGCTGTAGCCGGAGCATATAAATAATATCCGCGGATTCTACGCGAATTAAAGAGTTAATTGCCATGTAATGGCGGGTATATATGATGAGCATGCTGAGGCTCCCGGAGGCTTTCAACCATTTATCAGCCTGAGTTTTGTAAATTGCGCCGGTTGACCATACATTAAAAATTGAACACACAGCCCGGACACAACCGAATCACTGACGGGATAAGAAACGAGTAGTAAATGAAATCAGTTAAAAAAGAGCAGCAGAAGAAACCCGACAATTACCGGAATGTACTGATGCGCAAATCCAAGCATATCGCCTTGATCGCGCACGATAATAAGAAACGGGACTTGATCGACTGGGCCGATTACAACAAAACCCTGCTCACCTACCACAAGTTATCCGGCACCGGAACTACCGGCGGACTGCTTAAATCGGAATTGGGACTTGAGGTGCAAACGTTTAAAAGCGGACCTCTTGGAGGCGACCAGCAGATCGGGAGTAAAATTTCCGAATTTGATATCGACTTTCTGATTTTTTTCTGGGACCCGATGTCAGCCCAGCCACACGATGTAGACGTAAAAGCACTTCTGCGGCTGGCGGCGGTTTACAATATTCCGGTGGCCTGTAACCGAGCGAGCGCCGATTTTATGATATCCTCACCTCTCATGGATACCGCGTATGACCGCCGGGTGGATTATCACCCCAGCATTTTCGACAAAGATTTTTAATCAATGGCGGATAACAAAAATGCGATCCGGGTCCAACTGAAGCGGCAGATTGGATTGAAGGGTGCGGTACTGCTCGGACTCGGGTCTATCATCGGTACAGGAGTTTTTGTAAGCACCGGTCTGGTAGCCGGAGTGGCTGGTCCGGCAGCGCTGGTAGCCGTATTTCTGGCCGGGCTGCTGGCCCTCTGCAACGCTTTCAGCAGTGCGCAGCTGGCTGCCAACTACCCTACCAGCGGAGGTAGCTTTGAATTCGGATACCGGGTGATTGCCGGTCCGGTGGGTTTTACGGCCGGCTGGATGTTTGTAATAGCCAAATCCGCATCAGCAGCGACGGCTGCACTTGGAGCCGGGGGATATTTGCTCGGTTTTTTCCCCGGGGTACAGGGGGAATGGGGTATACCGGTGGCCATTGTGATGATTCTTGTGGTGACGGGGATCGTAATAAACGGAATTCGCAGCTCCAACCGGGTGAACTTTGTATTGGTGGCGATATCGTTGGCCTCACTCGGTTTTTTTGTACTTGCCGGAATACCGGTATGGGCGGAAAAAGGGTGGACTCATTTTATTCCTTTTTGGGGATTTGAGCATAGTTCCCTTACGGATGTAATTTCCGGAATCCTGCATGCCACGGCTCTGATGTTTGTAGCGTATACCGGGTATGGGCGGGTTGCGACGCTGGGCGAAGAGATTGTAGAGCCGAAAAAAAACCTGCCCAAAGCTATCCAAATTACACTGGGACTCACGATAGTTATTTATGCGGTCGTGTTGTTTATTGCCATTTCTGCGGTGGGTCACCAGGCCCTTTATGACGCTGCCAGGGGCGATTCTGCTACGCTGGTCACCGCCGCGCGCGAGTTCGGAGTAGCCGGCAGTGAAATTTATTTGGCTATAGGTGCCGTTACGGCGATGTTCGGGGTGTTGCTAAATCTGGTTTTGGGTTTATCGCGTATGGTGCTTGCCATGAGCCGGCGAGGGCATTTCCCAAAGGTGTTCAGGAAGATTAATGCCAGCGGGACTACGCCGGTGCCGGCTGTTGCACTTACCGCCGTTATTGTTATGGGGCTCACATTATTGGGTGATGTCTACGTAACCTGGTCCCTAAGCGCCTTCACCGTACTTGTTTATTACGGCATCACCAATTGGGCGGCCGCATGGCTGACTGACGAACAGCGCATGTATCCGCGAATCTGGGCCTGGGCCGGTCTGATCGGTTGTTTTTTTCTGGCTTTCTGGGTTGATAGCGACTTCTGGTTATGGGGCCTCGGTTTGATTACCATCGGCCTGATGTGGTATGGAATGACGGCGGAGGAGTTCAAAGACAGGAGGCGATAAATACCACAATATCCGGGAGCGACAAAAGGCAGAAAGCTGTCGGAAAGCTAAAGTCCAAAATATCAGCAGATTGCAACATCTTGCGTCAGTAACATCTCGTCGGTAGCAAGAAGAAGGGTGGTCGACCCATGTTCCGATAGGAACATTTTGTGAAGGATTTTGAGCAAAGTCGGTCACGAAATGCTCCTGGCGGAGCGTGGCATCGGAGGTGCGTTTTTTTCTACCGACGAGGCCTTCCTCCGGAATGCGGTTGGGTTGTGTATTGGGCTTGAAATCTTGATAACACCTCAATCAACCCGGGAAATGACAGGTGGGCGCGGGGATTTACCAAAAAGGAATTGGAACAGCTGAATCCGCCGGGTGCGGAAGGAGGCGGCACTGCTCATCAGATAAAAACGCCACATCCGATAAAACCGCTCATCGTAACCGGAGTTTAATTTATCCCAGCTTTGACGAAAATTTTCATCCCACGCCATCAGGGTTTTATCGTAATCGGGACCAAAATTGTGCAGATCCTCCATAACAAATTTGTACTCGGCGGCCCGGCTGAGCTGATTCACCGACGGGAGCATCGAGTTGGGAAAAATGTATTTTTCAATCCAGGGGTCGGTAGCAAAAGTGGAGATATTGGATGCAATCGTATGCAGCAAAAACAGCCCGCCGGGATTAAGACATCGGTGGGCAACCTGCATAAACTGCGCATAATTTTTCCGGCCTACGTGTTCCACCATACCGACCGATGCTATACGGTCAAAACTTTCTTCCAATTCCCGGTAATCTCCGTATTCAATGCGAACCGGCAATCCCTCACATTGCTGCCGGGCGTAATCTACCTGCTCTTTGGAAACGGTAATTCCAACAGCTTCCACATCGTAATGTTCGGCGGCATATTTAACCAGGCTGCCCCAGCCACAGCCAATATCCAGTAACCGCATACCGGGTTGCAGACCAAGTTTCCGGCAGATCAAATCAAGTTTGGCCTCCTGTGCTTCATCGAGGCTGCCGGCTTCTTTCCAGTACCCGCAGCTGTAGGTGAGGCGGCTGTCGAGCATGTGCTTGAAGAGGTCGTTGCCTAAATCATAATGGCGTTCGCCGACCTCATAAGAACGCAGCCGGTTTTGCGGGTTGATCAGATTGTTTTTCAGCACGTGCATCAAAAGCTTCCCGTTACGCCGGATTTTGTACTCCAGCCCTGCGGAAAAAACTTTTTCAAAAAACTGATCAAGCCGTTCTGCACTCCACCAGCCGTCCATATAGGATTCGCCGACGGCTACAGAGCCACCGGCGAGTACACGGTCATAAAGCCGTTCATCATGTACCCGGATATCCCACGGCTGATCACCGTCTATTAGTATTCCGGCCTGTACAAGTAAATCATCCACCAATTGCCGTGCTTGCTCTCCCATAATAATGTCACCATATGAATTGCAGAATAGTAGATTTCTTTTGTAAAGCTAAATTTCTACAGAATGCGGCGCAAGGGATGTGCCAGAATTTACTATATGATGGTTGTTTTCAGTTAGCAGTGATCAGTGATCAAATTTTTTCAGTTTCAGTAAATATGTGCCTGTAAGAAAACAGGTAGTATCTTAAAAAATGCCAATATCTGGTGCAGTATATTCGGTAATTCAGGAATTCAGGTAATTGGGTTTAAAGCAACTCATGGAGCCATATGCCCAATTTA
>SLQI01000067.1 GCA_007131535.1 Balneolales bacterium
CTTGAATAGTGGGTATAACTCTGTTTTGCTATCACCTATACTCCTGCAACGCCCTGTCCGCACTGGTCATCTGTGCTCCTTTTTGGTGTAGCAGCTTCAGCAGGTTGTTATAGGCTTCCTTCCATGAATGGTACTTAAAGTTGCTGAACATATAGTTGTGCCATAAAACAGCACCGGTGCCACCGAACTTTTGAAATTCATCAATCACACGGGAAGCACTCTCCGGTATTTCGGCGGGGGAAATCCCCATGTAATCAGGATTTCTGAAGGTGGTGTCCATAATAGCCAACGGCAGTTCTGCCACCGGCGTTGGTCTTTGATTATGGTGATCAAACAGGTAAAACGGGTCGGCGTTGCCGTTGCGAAACCCGATATGTTCGGCAAAACCAAGTGTGGAATCATACTGTAACCCAGCCTCTTCCAGAACAGAGGGGGTTTTAGCCATATCAAACTTTAGAAAATGAAATCGGCCTCCGGTAATCTTGCGGTCGAGTGTGCTGAGATCTTTTTTCAACAGAGCCGCTTCTTCATGCGTGCCGGCAGACGGATGAATTCCGGTTTCACAACCGCGTTGCTCAAGACGAGCTGCAAGCTGCTGCATATAGGGTGATTGTATATCATAATCGGCATGAGGGATGCCTTCTATGCTGCCTTGCCCGGCGAGGAAATAGAAACTGGCCTGAGCCTGATAAATGGCGGCAGCATCCGCAAGCTCTTCCAGATTTTGCCAGGTCGGCTCTCGCGTTATCGCGGACTTCACATTACGGCAAACACCGTTGAGATGCAGGTGCTTCAGGCAATTTAACGCATCTTCTTTCCAGCCATAAATGGCATCAATATCGTGGGTGAGCGCCAGGGTAAATGTTTTTCGGGACGGTGATATTTGAAGCTGTTCGGCCAATAAGCGAAAAAAATAATTGACCACCGGAATTTCTGTAATATCCCACCGGTACTGCAGGCTTTCTTTCCAGGGAAATCGTCCGTACTGGTCCCGTTTGTGATTTATGATTTCCTGCCACCCGCTCAGCCAGAAAAATGATTCGGCAAACAGATCAAAATGGATATCTACATTGGAACCACGTTGGGTAAATAAGGTATCGCTGCCGTCGTGAAACAGTATGGGCAAGCTGCAATCTCCAAAGTTGTACCACCGGACATCTTCGAGTGATGGCATTTCCCGGTTGGAGAGGAATGCACGGCCCTCATCGCTTATTCGTACCGAGCTGTCTTCCTGCAGCCCATAACCGATTTCGGGGCGGTCGGACAATTGGTATTTCCTGCAGAACTGATCGAGCACAAAAGAGAATTCTGTATCCATATCCGGGTCTTATAGCCTCAATATCATTTTAATGATTCGGATAGTACCGTTTTAGTTATTTGGGAACAAACCGGGTCGATCAATAAGGCACCTCCGAAAGTTATGGATGATGCCGAAAAAACCATCCCCCGCGAATGATTGGCTTCACGAACTACCATATCGGCGCCGCCCCAACGGTTGCACCCTTTAGCGATTCTAATAAAATCCCGTGGCGCTGTTCGGCTGAGTTTGTCAGTTTCCCATCCGGAGGCCCCGTTTCCGCGAAGCCCGGATTTGATGCCCGGTTTCGCCGGATCATATCGATGTATTAGTTCCGGCAGACTGCGATTAAGGGATTCGGCTCCGAACGTTTCATCTTTCCGAACCGATAATCCTTTAAAAGCCCAATGACCAGGCTTTTTAACACGAAACGGTGCCGCAGTGCCAAAATCACTTTCGGTGAATCGCACCCCGATCACCCGGGTTTCATCTTCAACCGAGTTTTCAAATTTAATGTTATTGCAGCGGTGACTGCCATCTTTAGACATCTCCACACTCCGGTATATCGAGTTTCCGGAAAGGTTAATTATGGCAAGTCCATTTTTCTGATGATGCTGTTTTAGCGACTGATACATCTCATGCGACCAATACTCACAATGCGTAGATAGAATAATGGCTTTGTAATTCCGAAGGATTTCGGGATTAAAATGTAATTCGTGTCCGGTAGTGATATCGTAGCTGAATCCTTCGCGTTCGAGCCAGCCCAATACCCTCCATTCACCACCGGCAAGATGGTTGGTGAACGGATTGTAAATATCACTATCCTCCAGGGAAGCATTACTGAAAGGCCGGTGAATGCTTAGTTTTTTGAACATCCACGGTTTTTCGTTCGGTGGCATACCCAGTAAATTTTTAACCCTGTCTACCACAGGCCGCGGGGCGGCTTTTCCCATCTTAGCCAGAAGTTCGGTTGTTAAGCCTGGTTCACGCAGATAGGGATCGGAAGCGTTATCCTCAAAATTGCGATAGCGATTACGACCGCCCCAGATATTATAGCTGATCCAATTATTAGTACTGGCAAGTACCAGCAGGTCATTACGGGGTTGATCGGGAGGAGTGGAAATGACGAGGGGCAGAGCAAATTCCGGCTGTGAATTAGAATGCAGATGTAAGCTGTACAAACCGGGCTGAGCATCAGCCGGGATGCTGAGTTTTATTCCCTTAGTCCAGCCTAACCCGGATTCAACAAAATTACTGTCGGGAACCTGCCGGGAAACGGGTTTCAGCTCCTCCCATGTCGCGATGGCTTGTTTTTCCAGGCCATGCCGGTAAAGCACAGCACCAAAGCTTTCCGGAGCGTGAACATAGATGGTCATTTCATCCCCCGGATAATAATGAAGATGCTCACTATAGCCGATCAGGCGGTTTTCAAGCAGTCGAATCTGATCCGGTATCGTATTTGCCGGATAAGTTTTGGAGACATATCCCTGCTTGCGAAGTGTAATATGGACAGCATCAGAAAGGTCTCCGCTCCAGGTTCCGCTTTCATCCGTATACGCTTTTCGGATGACGTTACCCGAGCTGTCCTCAATTCGGACTTCCACATTAGCCAGACTTTCGGCGAACTCTGCTGATCGGCACGTAATTTTCATAAAGCCGGAATTCTATTATCCTGTGTGAATTTCTGATTGATACGTTTCGGTTGATACTGCCGGAGAAGGTTTCATGTTCAGGTTTTGTGAGTACTATGAATCCGAATATCTGCGACGCAGCTCGGAAGTAGTCGTCAGTAAGCCCCCGCGACCCCTGGAGAAGCGCAGCAGTTCCTGATAACTTTGCTGCCGGTGTGCATACTTATAACTGCCAAAAGCGTTGTTGTGCCAATTTACGGCTACTGCTCCATTGAAGTGTTGTACCTGGGCTATGATACGACGGGAATAGCTCAGAGCTTGTTCCGTATTTAGATTCAAATAAGAGCTGTGAAAAAGGGTGGTATCCATAATCACTAACGGTACTTCCAAAATATGTGTGGGTTGATTCTGAAACAGATCATACAAATAAAACGGATGGGCATACCCATGCCGGAAACCGGGTTGTTCGGCAAAGCCCAGGGTGGAGTCATACTCCAGGCGTGACTGATCGAGTACGGAAGGGGTACGCATCGGATCAAAACTAAGGAAATGATATCTGCCGCCAATAGCCGGATGATCAAACCCGTAGATATCTTTTTGCAATACATCAGCCTTGAGGTGGGCGCCGCGGCGGAAATGCAGGCCTGCTTCAAACCCTTTGCGTTCCAGTTGCTTGATCTCCCCGAGCAGCTTATCGGTAAGGTGATAGTCAGCATGGGGAATATCGTCTATATTCTCGGTAGTCGTGAGAAAATAGAAGCTGGAATTGGCCCCGTAGCGGGATTCAAGCTCGGTGATGGCCCGGAAATTATGCCAGATGCGTTTGCCGGAGAGCTCCTGAGACAGCAGGCGTATTGCCGGCCAGAGTTTGCCTTTTTTGAGAAGAAAGGGCAGCTCCTGTTTCCAGCCGGAGTTCAGCAGATCAACATCGTGAGTGAGTGCCAGTGCCCATTCCCCCGGGTTCCAGTGCTGCGGTGAAAGTAAAATATTATGATGCCGGCGAACCGCTACGCGGAGAATATCGAAGTAGTAGTTGACGACCGGAATTTCCGCCAATCCATGCCGATGTTGAATACTTTGTTTAAACGGAAAGCGCCCCAGTTCATCCCGGCCGGTGTAATGTGTTTCCTGCCATCCGCTCAGAAACAGAAAACTATTGGCAATGATGTCAACATTAACCATAGTTTCATCATTGGCCTCATCAATAACAGATTCCGGAGATTGTTTTCCGAAAAAGTCGGGAATAAGCTGCCCGTTCCACTCAAACCAAACCGGATTTTCAA
>SLQI01000107.1 GCA_007131535.1 Balneolales bacterium
AGGGTCACTTCCCTGGCATATACCCGAAGATCTCAAACATTTCAAAGAGCGTACCTACGGCCATACTATTGTAATGGGACGGGGAGTGTTTGAAGAACTTGAGGAAAAGCCGTTACCGGGTCGGGAAAACATAGTACTCACAAGTCGTACTTATGATAATGTTACTACCTTCGACTCGATTGACAAAGCCCTGAATCATTTAAGTAAAGAAAACAAAGTATACATCATTGGAGGGGGGCAGGTTTACCGGCAGACGATAGATATTGCGGACCGTTTAGAAATCACACAAATACATAAGAGGTATTCCGGTGATGTCTACTTTCCCGAATACAGAGATGAGATCGGAATCGTTTGGCAGGAGATAGCACGAAAAGACCGAAAAGAGTACAGCTTCGTCGATTACCGCCGAATTTAAATTTCTTTTACGACCATTTTCAGGTAGTTTCAATATGATTAATTTGCTTGTAAACCCATGAGCCCATTCTTCATGGTAAAGGGTGTTGTAAATAATAAGTTGAAATATGGCGACTTGTATAAATTAGAGGTAACCCGTTGCCAATTGTTCTCAGAAGTGATAATCTCGTGCCCCTTTTTAGCCCGGGATTATTTCAGAATGTTCTGAAAATGCCAAGTATTTATATCCGGGCCTGAAAAGCTGAATATAGCTCAAAGCTTTACTTAGATTTGTTACGTCCTTATTAGTTTTCAGATGCCAGAATTTTTGATACTATTTGATTTGCAACTACTGATGAAAATCACCACCGGTTTTTTGTTGAGTAACGTGACTGAATTATATGCGGCATGGGTTTTCACTGCCGCCACAGGTATTGTACTATTGCTTTCAGCTTATTTTTTACTGCGTTCCTGGTGGACTAACATGGCGGTTTCAAAAAGTGATCGTAAGGTTGAGCTGACAAAAAAATGGCTCTATCCCTACATCCAGGCTGTTCTTGAAGAGGGGAAATCCAGGGAATTGGTAGCCGAACATATTCAGAGCGAAGAAGACATGATTATTTTTGAAGAGATGATTTTTGATGAGCTGGATCAGCTAAATGGCCGGGATGGCCATCTTTATCGCCGGCTTCTCTCAATGCCCGGGCTTTATAAATACCGTCAAAAACAACTGTTTTCAAAAGATGTATCCGAGCGTATTCAGGCTTGCTACTATTTTCGCTATCTGATTGATGAGTCGGAGGAGGCTGTAAACCGGTTAACCTATTTGCTCGAAAGTGATGAAAAGGAACTGGTTCATGCTGCTGCATTAGCTCTAATGTATTCCGGTAACGTTTCAATCCGAGAGCAAACGCTCAGAGTTGTTGCTGCAAGTAAAAAACTTGATAAAACGGCACTTCTTGAAGTTATACATTCATTTTTTCATGGTAAGATAAAGGAAGAAACTCCGGCTTTGAAGAGGTTGATACAGGACATCACCATTCCGGAAAAGCATACCGCTCACATTATTCAGTCCATCGTACAAATGAAGTACACCGAAATGGGGGAGTTTCTTTTTGATTTTTACCGGAACAACACCCGTTGGGATCCTGAATGCAAAATGCGGGAAGCTCTGATCAATGCGCTTGGAAATTTTCGGGTAGTTGATGCGGCTGACTCAATTGCTAATGATCAGGCAGGTTCGAAAAAGCCGGCTATCAGAAGCGCAAGTGCACGAGCACTTGGAAATTTCGGCGACCCCCGCTATGTAGAGACTCTTGAGCAGCTCGCCAAAGATGAAGCTTTTGAAGTTCGTATTGATAGTGTGCTTGCTTTGGCCAAATGTGGTGCGGAAGGTGAAAAAGTGCTGGAACAGCTTATCCGGCAGGAAAACAGGTTCAGGTTCAATGCGAATAGTGAGTGGACACATAAACAAAACAAACGACAGGTTGCCTGATGATCGGGGCTGTTAACGATATCCTTTTTTGGTTTAACAGTTTTGTCATTTTATACTTTCTGGTGTTCAACACATTCGGCTTGCTGCTTTTAACCGGCTCCGGCTTCTCCATTAAAAGGTATTTTAAACGACAGCAAGAGGCGGAACTTGGCGGGTTGTATCAATCGGATATCGGCAAAGCGATTACCCTGTTGCTCCCTTTTGATGAGGTTAAAACCTCCATTACCGATACTATCCGCAGATTGCCGGTTAATGACGATGCCCGGTTTCAGGTTGTGGTAATCAATGCAAGCGGTTCCGACTCCGCAACCCGCGAAATTATTGAGGCGTTCAATCTTGAGCCGAAGGACCGGTACATTCCCTCCATGGTAGACCAAAACCCGGTGCAGCAGTGCTATGAAGCTGAGACATATCCGGGATTGCTGTATATCGATAAGGAAAAAACTGATCTGGCTGATGCCCTTAACACCGGTCTGAATGCGGCAATACACGATCTTATTTACCTCGTCGGAAAGGATGATACGGTTGATTTAGATGCTATTCGCAAACTTTCCCGGGTATTTATCGAGGATGAACAGCAGATTGCCGTTGGTGGGTTCGTGGAATTTCAAAATCCAGGCCAAATGAGCGGTAATGAAGCTGACAGGGTGAAGCAAAAATGGAGCATTACCGAGTATCCGGATCAGCTTTCACATATTAAGTCGAAGTTTGCAGGACTTCATTGGCTGGGTGGATTTCGGAATACGGCATGCCGAAACTTTCTGTTGACACGCCGGGAAGTCATACGGGTCGGTGGTTTTTTAAACGGCGTCCGGGATCCCGGGAAAGAGCTGCTTATCAGATTATTTCGGCAAAACTATCAGTCCCGTTCGTCAAACCAAATTAAACTGGTGCCGGAGGTTATCCAACAAACCTTATCACCCGGATCTGATGGCAAACTTAGCGACCGGCGGCGTAAGGCACAGCAAGGGATGCTTGAATCACTTCATCAGCACAAAACCATGACCTTCAACCCCCGTTACGGAGCAAGCGGCATGTTCGGGGTGCCGCTGGTGTGGATTTTTGAGGGGTGGGGACCCTTTATTGAGCTTTCAGGGTACGTTACGATTGTGCTCGGTTTAATTTCCGGAGCAATCGGACTCCCGTTTTTATTATTGTTCCTGGCAGCGTCTGTTTTATTCGGGATGGTAATTTCATTGCTGTCTTTGATCAGGCATACCAAAATTTACGGCATGGACTTCGGAACAAAACGTATTGTATTATTGATGTTTTCTGTTGTTATTGAGCATTTGGGCTATCGGCAGTTAAATACCTGGTGGAAGGTCAGGGGAATGGTTTCATTTCTCAGTTCGTCTAAATCCTGAGCCCACTTTTTTGATTCTGACCGCACCGGTTAATTCTTAAAATTTTTCTCATGTTGATTCGGATACTGATTATATCAATTCTTACGGTTGCGCAGGTTTCCTGTTCAGTTGCTCAAGAAGCCGTTGATAATTCACAATTCAGTCGGGCTGTGAATGCCCCGCAGAAAGATGATCAGCGGTATACCGAAGAAACAGCTGCACGGGAACACCCGTTACCGGTTGATTTTATATCGGATTATGAGATCATGGATTCCGGCGGGACGCTCATTCCGGAGCAGGGCGCTTACCGGGTTTATTATTACGATCTTAACTTTGGAGTGAATCCTGCCGACAGCATGCTAACCGGAAATGTAGCCACCTACGCAGAAATTGTTCATCCGGCGGATGAGCTGGTACTCGATTTTGATACGACCTTTGCCATCAACAGTTTATTCGTGCTGCGGAACGGTGAGCCTTTAAACCATGCAAGTTATCAAAACCGGGGCGGGCAGCTGTGGATCAAGCCGGGAAAAACGCTGCAGCCGGGTGATCAGGTTGAATTGCGGGTCTGGTATGAGGGCCGGCCGCGGGTAGCTGAAAATGCCCCCTGGGATGGTGGATTTGTGTGGGATCGTACCGAAACCGGAGAACCCTGGGTAGGGGTGGCCTGTCAGGTCGATGGAGCTAATATCTGGTGGCCGGTGAAAGATCATCCGTCCGATCGTGCTGACTCCGTTTCCATCTCAGTTACCATACCCGAGGGGCTGACTGCTGCTTCCAATGGAAGACTGCGGGATATAAATCATAATGATGACGGCACCGACACCTGGAATTGGTTTGTATCCACACCGATCAACAACTACGCCGTTACGGTCAACATCGCCCCCTATAAGGAGATCTCCCGAACGTATGAGAGTGTAACGGGCGAAGATGTGCCGTTTTATTTCTGGGCGCTGCCTGAA
>SLQI01000344.1 GCA_007131535.1 Balneolales bacterium
AGCTCCTTCACAGCAGCCAGCGTGTCGTATCGTCGATAATCTTTACTCATGTGTCGATTAGGTTATTTGGTTCGGGTTGCAACGACAGCTAAATATAAAGCCAATATTTCATAAAACAATATTTTTTTATAAAAATTTTATCACATGCCTTAATATTTTAATCATTTCATTTATTAAGCCAAACTTAATACTGGAAGCGCTTTTTCTGAATTAATTCAGTCAGGATATGCGTGGTTTGCCTTCATTTTTTAAGTAAAGCAACCGTCAGGCAGGATGATTTATGCATTCTTGCACACCTAACAGCCAAAATTTTTTAAGTTTTTATACAATGAGAATTGAACTAACTTAAGTGTGGAAGTGGTCAATTTGAAAAACACAGGCATAGCTAAGGCACTCTTATATACCCCCGGCTCTATCAACAAAACTACTCTTCGAAGTATGCTGATGAACCAAGGAATGAATCCGACGAAATGCTGAATCGACAAACTTCCGGGGTTATCACATGAAAATATCAGGCCAAGTGATGTCTCGGAGCGTTTCCTTTTACTTCTTACCTATCTTATCTTAAGCGCAACTTTGCAACCAATCATTTTAAGCTGATTCAATGGCCAACACTGCTCACTGGATAGAAGCGGCAAGGCTGCGAACACTGCCGGCAGCGATTGTTCCCGTATTAGCCGGAGCCGCCGTTGCCTGGAATGACGACCTGCTGCATCCGGCGGCATCTTTAGCCGCGGTCTGCTGCGCGCTGCTTATCCAGATTGCCACCAATTTTGCCAACGACTACTTCGATCACGTAAAAGGTGCCGATACCGAAGAGCGGGTTGGATTTGTCCGGGCTTCCTCATCCGGGCTGATTGCTCCCTCCACTATGTTGAAGGCGTCATTGATCACCTTCGGACTGGCATTTGCCCTGGGTATGTACCTCGTCTGGATCGGCGGATGGATCATACTGGCCATTGGTATCGCCAGTATCCTGGCCGGTCTGACTTACACGGGCGGACCGTTTCCGTTAGCCTATAATGGGCTGGGAGACTTATTTGTATTTATTTTTTTCGGAATTGTGGCTGTGACCGGTACGTATTATGTAAACACGGCTCAATGGTCACTCGAGGCGCTTTGGGTATCTTTAGCCATTGGCGCCCTGGCCACCAATATTCTTGTGGTCAACAATCTGCGGGATGTGGAAACCGACGCCCGGTCCAACAAAAATACACTGGGCGTGCTGCTCGGTGAGCGTTTCCTCAAATTCGAATATGCCGCCATGCTGATCCTTGCCTACTCGGTCCCGGTTTATTTTTTGATTTCGGGTGGATATAACTTTTGGATTCTTCTTCCGCTGATCAGCCTGCCGCTCGCCCTGGTCCTTTATCGCAGGTTGATTTCCGTTTCCGAAAAAAGCCTGCTCAACCCACACCTCGGCCGCACCGCTCAGCTGATGGCCTTGTTCGGAATCTTATTATCTGCCGGCATCGTTCTGGGATAGTTGTGAAACTGACCATCCATCCATATCGCTTTCCGTTCCGGTCGCCACTGTATATCACAGGCCATACTTTTACTGATCGGACAGGCCTCATCCTGCAATTGAATTACAGCCAGAAAACTGTCTGGTCTGAAGTCGCGCCTTTGCCGGGTTTTTCAGAGGAAACCACCGGGGAAGCGGAACAGTGGCTTCGCGATAACCGATACCAAATTGAGCAATGCCTGACTTATAGAAATCCGGTTACCGGGCTGGACGGGTTTTCATCCGCCCCGCCATCCGTGAGATTCGGAATCTCTGCATTGAGTCATCTAACAGAAGCGCAAAATAGTCATCAGTCGCTATCCCGCTACCTGAATCCTGATGCCGATTCAAGCGTGTCGGTTAATGCAACGCTTGGTATGCAGTCGCCGGAAGAAGCGGTAAAATCCATTGCAGACTTTTATGAACAGGGGTTTCGCACCCTTAAGATCAAGGTGGGCCGGAATATTCAGGCTGATTCCGATTTACTGCACCGGATTTGCGGCGACTTTCCCCAGCTCACACTGCGCCTGGACGCCAACCGTGCCTGGAGTTTCGAAGAGTCCGTAGATAACCTGAAGCGACTTGCCCGGTTTTCTCCAGAATATTGTGAAGAGCCGCTTCGATCCCCAACTACAGAATCACTGGCGCAGCTCAAATCCAGGTCACCGGTACCGATTGCAGCCGATGAAAGCATCCGGTCATTGAGTGATGCGCAATCATTGTTTGAAAATAACGCCGTCGACATCCTCATCCTGAAACCCATGCTGCTGGGCGAAATTGAATGCATCAAAGAGATTGTACAACTCGCCGGTACACATCAGGTTGATTGTATTTTCACCTCCAGTCTGGAATCCGGAGTAGGCCGATTGATAACCGCGCATCTCGCCGCCGCTTTTCTTGACCACCATCGGGCTTGCGGACTCGCCACCGGGTCCATGCTCAGCCGGGATACGATTTCTGATGAGCAGTTCATTCAAAGCGGCAACTTCTTACTTCCTGATGGGCCAATTCAACCCGAATACCCAAAACAGGGTGAGTCATGAGCAACACAGATCCCAACAAGCTCTTTGTGACGGATGGTTCTAACTCCAGTACCTATGGTGATCTGAATAGGTTTGCCGCCGCGTTACAGCACCGGTTAAGCGATCCTCCGCCCATGATTCTCGTCCCCGGTCTGCCCGAAACCGGAATCATCCTCACCATCGCCTCCTGCTATCTGCTGGATTTGCCGGTTCTGGTGTTTCGGCCTGATCAAATCGAGGCCGCTTTGACCTATGCCCCTGAGGGCAGTCTGTTCATCAAACCGGATTCCATTTCCGAGAGCACCCAGATCCCGGGTGGTCACCTGCCGTCGCTGAATCCGGATAAACTGGATCTGAAGGCAGACCCAAAAATTAAGACCGGTAATTTTGACTTTAATAAACCGGTTCTAACTCTGTTCACCTCCGGCACCACCGGTGAACCCAAGCCCGTCCACATAACCCGGCGTCAGCTATCGGCCGCGGTTTCTAATTCGGCTGATAACTTCCGGCCGGCTCCCGGCGAGTTATGGCTGCTCTGCCTGCCGCTTAACCACATGGGCGGGCTCGGGGTGATCTATCGCTCACTCGCATTCGGTTCAGGTATTTACCTTTCCGGGGGTTTTGATGTCGGGTCCTGTGCCGGGATCATCGAGCAAAACCATGAGGTATGCTATATTTCATTGGTTCCCACCCAGCTGAAAAGACTGCTTCCTTTCATCAACCCGGAAAACCATAATCTGAAAGCGGCACTGATCGGAGGCGGACCCATTTCCGGGAAGCTGCTGCAACAGGCATGGCAAATGAATGTTCCGGCAATCGGCAGTTACGGGATGACGGAAACGTGCGGGCAAATTGCCGCCCAACCATTAAAAAATAGGCAACAGTTTCCCGCCCATAGTGCCGGCAGGATATTCAGCGGCAATCGGATTGAAATACGGGATTTTGAAAACAGCCGGCCCTTATCCGCGGGTAAAACCGGAGTCATATTTCTTCACGGCAATCAAATACCGGAGCCCAAACTGAATCCGCATCTCGCAAGCCGGTTTGATGACAAGGGGTGGTTCGCCACTTCCGATATCGGCAAGGTCGACAGCGAAGGCAACATTTTTATCGAAGGCCGCCGGGATGATGTTATTCTGACCGGTGGCGAGAATGTGATCCCGTTACAGGTTGAGCAAGCACTTTCGACACTTGAATCCACAGGAGAAGCAACGGTTGTCGGCATGCCGGATGAAGAGTGGGGTCAGCGTGTCGTAGCCGTCATAACCGGACGCGAACCCGGCTCGGAAGAAATTGACCGCCTGCTCCGGCCAATATTACCTTCGTATGCGCTTCCGAAGGAATGGATCCGGGTTGATGAACTGCCGCGAAACGAAATGGGCAAGGTGGACAGGCGGAGGGTCCGGCAGATTATCAACCAGAAAATGACATAACAGGGAGATTGGTGCCATGATTGCTGAATTGCGATGGGCGGGCAGTGAGTTGTAAGCTGGGTGTTTTTGTTGCAGGTTGCGAGATTATTATCAGCTTTGACCCATCCATTTGAGGCTGTCCAAAAAGTAAAATATTGAAACTGGCAACCTAAAAAAATTAAACGTCATCCCGGTCGTGAGGCACGAGCGAACCGGGATCCAGGGGAATTTGGCAAAAATTATAGGCATAAAC
>SLQI01000254.1 GCA_007131535.1 Balneolales bacterium
TAATTCTGATCTTCATCAAACCGGAAGCCAAGTCGGCCTGCCATTCCAAGACTGCGAAACCAACCTTCTACCAAAGATTTAACATCGAACAGGTTGTAAGGCTCAGGTTTGATCTTCCAGTGTTCCTCATGGGGGCGGCCTGCAAGACCAATCATCAGCGAAACGCTCTCTTTCACTCCTTTTACATAATTTCCCTTTTCCGTTTTTTCGAATATTCGCCCAATTTCAAAAAATCGCACTCCGTGACGGTAATGCCTGAAATTATGGGCCGCAGAATTCAGAAAACCATAGAGTAAAGTCGGGCGCAGCAGGGATTGATCCCGGGATACCGGATTCAGCGTGGGAATGAATTTAGCTTCATCCTCAAGCTTGCCAAGTGTAGATTCCGGCAACAAGCTGTTGCTGTAAATCTCCCTTAATCCAAGACCCGCCAGTTTAGAGCGGGCTTCCTCACGGAACTGTTCTTCAAAAGGCAGAGGTGTGAGATTGCGAAGTTTGATGTGATCCGGCCGCGGCACTTTGTTGTAATCATAAATGCGGGCCACTTCTTCAATTAAATCTTCCTCGCCGTGAATATCCGGGCGAAACAGCGGCACGGTGCACTCAAAATCACCATTGGCAGTTTCTTTGACTTCAAATTCCAGTTGCCCCAGTATACGTTGGATTTCCTTTGCCGGAATATCAGCTCCCAAAACTTTTTTCAGCCGGTCGTGACGTAAATGCTGAACCTGAGGCTCTGCCTGCAGCGGATTGACATCTTCAACGCCTTCCACAACCGTGCCGCCGGAAATTTCAGCAATCAATCGGGCGCATCGAAGGGCTACCTGAAGCGTGATATTGGGATCCGCGCCCCGCTCAAACCGGTAAGAAGCATCCGTTTGCAGTCCGAGTTTTTTGGCGGATTTCCGGATCGAAACCGGCTCAAACCAGGCGCTTTCCAGCAGTACAGTGGTGGTGGATTCGCCGATCTCACTATTCGCGCCTCCCATTATTCCGGCCAGAGCGATGGGTTTTTCAGCATCACAAATGAAAAGGGTACCGGCAGGTATCCGGCGATCCGTTTCATCCAGTGTTGTGAATGAAACTTCTTTGTCGAAGCTTTTTACGTCAATGGTATGGTCAGCCAGCAGGTCATAATCAAAAGCGTGGAGAGGCTGACCGGTTTCATGCAGTACGAAGTTGGTGGCATCCACAATGTTGTTAATCGGCCGCAGTCCGATGGAGAGCAACCTGTTTTTGAGCCATTGCGGCGATTCCTGCACGGTTATGTTTTCAATCATCAATCCCACATAGCGCCCGCATTTATCCGTATCGGTGATGCGGATGGTAGCTTTTCCGCTCAGGTCGCCTTCAGGTACCGGCTCTTCGAGATGTGGTTTTTTCAGCGGCTTATCCAGAACGGCGGTCAGGTCACGCGCCGAACCGATATGGCAGGCGGCGTCGGGGCGGTTGGGGGTCAGTCCGATTTCAAAAACGGTGTCTTTCTCCATCTGGAGAACATCCATCAAAGGAGTGCCGGGTTCGGCTTCTTCATCAAGCACCATAATTCCGGAGTGGTCGTCGCCTAACCCCAGTTCATCTTCGGCGCAAATCATCCCGCGGGATTCTTCTCCCCGGATCTTTGTCTTTTTGATTTTAACCAGTTCTCCGTTGTTGCCCAGGGGCAGGGATGTACCGGTTAGCGCCACGGGAACGTACTGACCGGCCTGCACATTCGGCGCTCCGCAGACAATCGGCAGAACTTCATCACCCACATTTACTTTGCACAACACCAGTTTATCGGCATTGGGGTGGGCATTGCACTCTTCTACTTTGCCCACTACGATGCCGTCGAGATTACCACCTCGCTCTATGACCTCTTCCACTTCCAGTCCGGTCAGCGTCAAAGCTTCCGCCGTTTCTTCAGCGGTTAGATCGAGATCGATGTATTCTTTAAGCCAGTTGTAGGAGATCAGCATAAGTTATGTGTGATGAAATTTGCCTGAGAAAATTGTCGGGATAGATTGATCCGGAAGAGCCGGATTAATCTCTTATAAGTAGTTCAATGTTTTAAGTTCTAATTCTGAATCCGATTCAGTTTAAGAATCAGAAAAACCGTAAACCCCGTTTGGAGCCGGGAAATTAACCCATTAAGGAAACTGCTCCAGGAAGCGAACGTCATTGTCATAAAAAAGCCGGATATCGTCAATGCCGTACCACAACATCGTCAGCCGTTCTACGCCCATTCCGAATGCGAATCCGGTATATTCCTGGGGATCAAGGTCAACAGACTTTAACACGTTCGGGTGTACCATTCCTGCACCGAGTACTTCGAGCCATTGTCCGCCTTTTTTGGAGCCCCACCAGATATCCATTTCGAGGCTGGGTTCGGTAAACGGAAAATAGGAGGGACGAATGCGGTATGCGGTATCGGATCCGAACATTTCCCGGGTAAAAAGGATCAACGTTTCTTTGAGCTCAGCGAAGCTGATGTCGGTATCCACTGCCAAACCTTCAACCTGATGGAACAGGCAGTACGATTTTGCTGTGATGGATTCGTTCCGATAAACTCTTCCCGGCATGATGGCCCGCAGCGGGGGAGGATGCTCTTTCATCAACCGGATCTGTACCGGCGAGGTGTGCGTCCGCAGTACCTGATCGTCGGACGGGTCCTCCTCATTTTTGCGGACAAAAAATGTATCCTGCATGTCCCGGGCCGGGTGTTCCGGCGGGAAGTTCAGTGCCGTGAAATTATGGAAATCATCCTCCAACTCCGGACCGTCGGCAATGGTAAAACCCATCCTCATAAAAATTGTTTTGATCTCACTCATGGCCTGAGTAAGCGGATGTAGCGAACCAACAGGTGCGGGTACCGGCGGCAGAGTAATATCGTCGGTCGCCGCGGCATAGCGTGCGCCTCCGGATTCGAATTCCTGTTTTTTTTCGTCGAATCGGGTTTGCGCGAGTTTTTTAAGGGCGTTTAGCTGCTGGCCGAGTTCGGCGCGCTTTTCTTTGGGTGCCTGACCGATACTGCCGAGCAGTTCGGGAATCACTCCCTTACGGGAAAGATATTTCAGCCGGAAGGCCTCCAGGTCTTCCGGGGTGGTAATCTCAAACTCTTTAATTTCAGTTTCGAGCGCTTGGATATCTGGCTGCATGAACCTCAGTTTTTACATAAAAAAATACCGGCAAATCAAGGTATGACTTGCCGGTATAAGATATCAACTAAATAATGAATCAACTTTTGGTCGCGGTCTGGACGATTTGAGAGAACGCCTCCGGATCACGTACCGCCAGGTCGGCTAAGACCTTACGATTGATTTCAATATTGTTTTGCTTCATGGCTCCCATCAGCCGGGAATAGGTCGTGCCATTCTGGCGTGCGGCGGCGTTGATTCGGGCTATCCAGAGCTTGCGGAATTCGCGCTTGCGAACCTTGCGGTCGCGATACTGATACTGCAGCGCTTTTTCGACCGCGTTTTTAGCAATGGTATAAACCTTACTACGCGCACCCCAGTAGCCTTTCGCCTGATTTAATATCTTCTTGCGACGGCGACGGGAAGCCACATTGTTTCTTGATCGTGGCATTTGATTAGCGGTTTAAGGTTAAAATTTCAGTTATTTGTATGGAATAAGTCCATCAATCGCCGGTTGATTGGTAGCATCAACGACGTAGTCTTTACGCAGACGACGCTTACGCTTAGGCGATTTTTTGGTAAGAATGTGGTTGGCAAACGCCTTTTTACGCTTCAGCTTACCGCTTGCAGTTCGCTTGAAGCGCTTGGCCGCCCCACGTGTGGTTTTCATTTTAGGCATAATCAGAAATGATCCGATGGATGATTCTGTTTGTTTACAAGCCCGAAATATACGAAAACACAGAGCAGATCGCAATTCGTGTGTTTGGGTGTTTGGGTGTTTGGGTGTTTGGGTGTTTGGGTGTTTGGGTGTTTCCAAAATTAGCCTCCCAAAATATCCTTTGCTGGTTTAAAAAGAAAAGTCCGTAGCCGCCGAAGGCGGCGCAGGACGGCCGAAAGCCGAATCTTAAAGAAAAATTAGTCGTGCAACACACACACACAGCCGGCGGATACGGACTTACCCTTTGAACGACGTTTGAAATCCTTCCTTAGCTTTAATCCGTTAGGGTTTTGGTTATCCTGCTGTTTGTAAATGAGCAAAAGCATACATAAGTCACACAA
>SLQI01000274.1 GCA_007131535.1 Balneolales bacterium
AAATTCTCGGAGGATTGATAGGCCAAATTTGTTTTATCCGATCTATTGTAACCCTACAAATAAGACGCTGTCACTTAATAAAGTGTCCAAAGAAGATATCAAAATTTTACCTCTAGATAGTGATGGTGAAGAGAGAGTTTGGCGTTGGGGGCAAGAGAAAGCTTCCGGATTATTTGCGACGGAGTTTATTGTTAGAGACAATAACCAAAACAATTACACAATCTATGTTAAAGACAGGGTAAAGCAGTCAATAAAGCCTAAGTCTTTTTGGTATGGTTCAAGATATGATGCTTCTTCTCATGGAACGATGCTTTTAAAAGATTTATTTGTGAATCCAAACTTTTCTTATCCCAAAAGTATTCATGCTGTTTGTGATATTCTTGCTATTGGTGCATACGATGATTCACTTATATTGGATTACTTTGCCGGCTCAGGAACAACTGGGCATGCTGTTATTAACTTAAACCGTGAGGATGACGGCAACAGGAAGTATATCCTTGTAGAAATGGGTAGTTATTTCGATACGGTTCTTAAGCCCCGGATATGCAAGGTGGTTTACTCTGATAAATGGAAAGATGGCAAACCTGTTAATCGGCACAGTGGAATTTCCCATTGCTTTAAATACATCCGATTGGAATCATACGAGGATACCTTGAACAATTTGCGGTTTGCTTCAAATCCTGAACGGGATAGGGTTGTTAATGATAATCCACCTCTAAAGGAAGACTATATACTACATTACATGCTGGATGTAGAAACCCGAGGCAGCCAATCTTTGTTAAATATTAAATCTTTTGTTGACCCGCGTGCCTACACATTGCGTGTTAAAAAGCCAGGAAGTGATGAGTATGTTGATCGTAATGTTGACCTGTTGGAAACTTTCAATTACTTGATTGGCCTTAGAGTTGAGCGGGTTTTTGCACCCGAGATTGTTTCTGCTACTTTTAAAAGGGTAGATGATCCTGAAGTGCCCGAGGACAATAAGACCAGGCTTATTGTTGACGGAGACATACAGACGGTTTCTGACGGGGAAAGTGAGCACTGGTGGTTTCGTAAAGTGGAAGGTTGGGTTCCTGTTAACTTTGCAGAACCTGATGGTAACCGTGAAAGGGTGTTAATTATTTGGCGGACGCTTTCGGGTGATCTTGAGAAGGACAATCTTGTTTTGGATGAGTGGTTTAGGAAAAACTGTGGGGAGACGGAGTTAGACACGGTATATGTAAACGGCAGTTCTAATTTAAAAATTGCTTCTAATGGTCAGTGTAAAGTGATACTGCTAGAGGAAGAGTTCATGAAACGAATGTGGGATACGGAGGAAGTTTGAAATGGCAGACCAGAATGAGAGCCGATTCCTGCTGTATCAAGCTGAAGATGGTCGGACTCGTATTGAGGTGCGGTTGCAAGAAGAAACTGTTTGGATGACCCAAGCGGCCATGGCTGAGTTATATCAGACAACTCCTCAGAACATTACTTCACATTTAAAGGCAATTTTTAAAGAGGGCGAGTTGCATGAAGAGGCAACTTGTAAGGAATACTTACAAGTTCAATCTGAGGGTGGCAGGGAAATTTCCCGTCTAAGGAAATTTTATAATTTGTCTGCAATTATCGCTGTGGGCTACCGGGTTCGATCCCATCGAGGCACCCAGTTTAGACGCTGGGCCACAGATCGGTTAAATGAGTATTTGGTTAAGGGTTTTACTATGGATGACGAGCGTCTTAAAAGCGGTCGCAACATTGGTTCAGACTACTTTGATGAGTTGTTGGAACGTATACGTGATATCCGGGCGAGCGAAAAGCGATTCTACCAGAAAATCCGCGATATCTACAGGCTTGCCGTTGATTATGATCCGCAGTCGCCAGAGACCACGGAATTTTTCTCTGTTGTCCAGAATAAGCTTCATTTTGCCATAGCGGGTAAAACGGCTGCCGAGATTATCACTGAACGTGCCGATGCATCCAAGCCCAATATGGGGTTAACTAGCTGGAAAGGTTCAAAGGTTAGGCGGCATGATGTAACAGTGGCTAAAAACTATCTTACTGTGGCTGAGGCCAAGGAGCTTAATCGAATTGTAACGATGTATCTCGACTATGCTGAGGATCAAGCTAAGCGACATCACCAGATATTCATGCGGGATTGGCGGGAAAAGCTTGATGCTTTTTTGCAGTTTAATGAGAGAGATTTACTTGACAATCCAGGCGGGGTTGCAAAGACTGTTGCGGACCAGCTTGCTCTAAAAGAATACGATATTTATAACGCAAAAAGGTTGGCTGTGGCAGCAGAAAGCGAAGCAAATGTTGATGATGAAGAACTGAAACAGATAGCGCAATCATTAGAGGATAGGGGGCAGGGGGATGAGTAATAGCAAATCCAAAGTATCCAAGCCCCATGCCTTCCGTGACAAATTGTTATTGAATCAATGGCTTATTAGTTTGTTTGGAATTGACCCGTTAGCAGAGCATTCTATGCAAGGAAAAAAGGTCCGCCCTTTTCGCTTGCTGGCGGAGCCAATTAAAGATCCAAGTTTAGAGGGTCTTGACCACGATAATATACATCGTTTTTTCCATGCCTTTGTTAATAGCAACTTGTTCTGGGAGCAAGAATGTGTTTTGAGCAAGGAGCAACTGTTGCTGTACGAAACAAATATTGTCAGCCACACTCAGGCTATAAATGAAAAAAGACGTCAGAAGATTGTGTGGAAGTACTTTCAGTGGCTGAATCTACTTTTCGTTGAAATTTATCTTGATTGCTATTTTAATAATCGTGAACAGCTGTTGGCAGATCTCAACACATATGTCGACAGATTTAATCGCCATTGGGAAGGTTATCGTAACATCCCTTCTTATAGCGAAGCAGATTTAAACAAGCTTTGTCTGCAAAGTGCCACGGGCAGTGGGAAGACACTATTGATGCATGCAAACCTGCTACAGTATCGGCATTATGCCAACAAGTATGGCAAGGGCAAAGACCTATCCAGGGTAATATTGCTGACCCCTAATGAACGATTGAGTGCACAGCATATTTCGGAGCTGGAACAAAGTAATATTTTTGCTGGACGTTTTATTCGAGGTGGCTTGCATGGCTTGGAAAGCGTGGATGTTCTGGAAATTACTAAACTATCTGACCAAGAAGGACCAAACACTCTTGAGACCCGCAGCTTGGGAGATCGAAATCTTCTTTTGGTAGATGAAGGTCACAGGGGCATGAGCGGAAAGGAAGAAGGAGTTTGGTTTTCACGTCGTTCTCAGCTTTGTGCCAGAGGGTTCGTTTTTGAGTATTCGGCTACTTTTGAACAGGCAGTAGCTGCTGCCAAAAGAGCAGATTTTGAAGACAGCTATGCGAAAACCGTAATATTTGATTACTCATATCGTTGGTTTTATGAAGAAGGATTCGGCAAGGATTATCGAATAATGAATTTACCCAAAACATTTGATGAGACCAGGGTTATTTACTTAACGGCCTGCCTGCTGATGTACTATCAGCAGCTACGTGTTTATCAAGAGAGAAATCTTGATTTTGCTGATTTTAACCTTGAGAAACCGCTTTGGGTCTTTGTTGGGAGTACTGTATCATCAGCAAAGGGTAGCAAGGATGAGGTTTTGGTTGCTACCGATGTGGCTAAAATTATTGAGTTTATTGCAGGTTTTCTGGCAAACCAGGAAGCTGTATGTCAGAGGATAAATGAGATTATTGCGGGGCGGGGACAAGATACCGGCTTGATAGACAACAACGGCAATGATATTTTTGTTGATGCTTTTTCCTTTCTTGCCAGCAAGATGAACACTGGTGAAAATGCTCATGACATATATAAAGATATCCTGTGCAGGTTATTTAACAATGATGCAGGTGGGATACTGACACTGGAGAGGACCAAGGGCGACTCAGGTGAGGTACTGCTGAAAGCTGGCAATGCCAGTAGCGCTTTTGGTTTAATTAGTGTAGGCGACGCTAAAGGCCTCTGTGATCATGTTGCCCAAATTGCTTCCCAAAAGAATCTGCCCATGACAGTTCAAGATAGTGAGTTTTCTCAGGTAATTTTTCAATCCGTGCGGGACTCTGCATCTCCGATTAATTTGCTTATTGGCTCGAAAAAATTTATTGAGGGTTGGGATTGTTGGCGTGTAAGCACAATGGGGCTTATGCATGTCGGTAAGAGTGAAGGGGCCCAGAT
>SLQI01000151.1 GCA_007131535.1 Balneolales bacterium
ACCTGCCAGGTCTGTGGACCTGGCAGGTGATTGTAATCATTAAATACATCACATGAGCAGAAAAACATTAACGCTTTCTTCATTTATAACCGAGTCCGGTGAGGCATTGAAACAACCCGTTATCGGGTACCGGACCTGGGGGGAGTTAAGTGAAGACAGAGACAATGCGGTAGTCATCTGTCATGCGCTAACCGGCAGTCCGGAGGCTGATGAGTGGCTTTCGGGGTTGTTCGGTCCCGGCAATGTATTTGATCCGGATCGGGATTTTATCGTATGCGCCAATGTATTTGGAGGGTGTTATGGCAGTACCGGCCCCTTATCGGTCAATCCGGATACGGGAAAGCCGTATCAGGCAGATTTTCCGCAATTAACCGTGCGGGATCTGGTGCGGCAGCAGCAGTTGCTGCTTGACCACCTTGAGGTACGCAGCGTGAAATTTGTTTTCGGGGGATCAATGGGGGGGATGCAAGCGCTGGAATTCGGGATTATGGATGACCGCATTCAACAGATGGTGCTGGTGGCCATGGGAAAGGCCCACTCCGCCTGGGCGATTGGCGTAGGGGAAGCGCAGCGAAAAGCAATTATGGCGGATCCGAAATGGAAAGGCGGATATTACGATCCGGATACTCCTCCCGCTGATGGACTCGCATCTGCCCGTATGATGGCGATGATCTCCTATCGCACGTATCATTCCTTCGAAAAACGTTTCAACCGCAAGCTTCAGGATGATACCGGTCAGTTCCGGGTGGAATCCTACCTGAACTACCAGGGAGAAAAGCTGGTCAACCGGTTTGATGCCAATACCTACATACGTCTGACTCAGATCATGGATAGCCACGATGTCGGCCGTGGACGCGGTGATGCCGAATCGGTGTTGCAACGGGTATCGAAACCATCATTGGTTGTGGGAATTGATTCAGATATCCTCTACCCGGTATCAGAGCAAAAAGAGCTGGCCAATCTGCTGCCTAATGGTGTATACAGAGAGCTTCACAGCCGGGACGGCCATGATGGCTTTTTGATCGAATTCGAACAACTGTCCGGCATAATACTCGATTTTTTCAAAAACTCCTCCAATTCCAATAACTCCGATGTCTCAAAATCACAAGAAGTTTCACGTTCTTAAATTCGGCGGTACATCACTGAGTAACAGTGAGCGTATTTGTAAAGCGGTATCTATAGTAAAAAAAAGGTCTGCCGAAGCACGAGTCGCGGTTGTAGTCTCGGCCGTTGGCGGGGTAACTGATGAGTTGATTAACCTGACGAAGTTAGCCGGATCAGGTCAGGAACAATGGAAAGAAAGATTTGAAGCATTAAAAGATCGCCATCTCAAATTATGGGATGAGCTGACTCCCGGCCGGAAACCCGATACAATCCGGCGACTGATGACAAAACTGAATAACCGGCTCGAAGAAGTAGCCAGGCAACAAAACATCACCCTGCGTCAGAAAGATTATGTGCTCTCATTCGGGGAGCGATGTTCCGCGGTGTTATTTGCCGCTACGCTGAATCAAAACGAATTGCCGGCACGTCCCCACAGCTCTCACCGGTTGATCAGAACCAATAACCGATACGGCGATGCGGATGTGGATACACGTACCACTCGCGAGCTGATTAACCAGAGCTTATCCCCGAACGGAGGTCCGCTTCCTGTTATCACCGGATACATTGGCGCTACCCGGGATGAGCAGATCACCACCCTCGGACGTTCCGGTTCGGACTATACCGCCGGATTGATCGGAGAAGCTCTTGGTGCGGATGAGGTTGAAATTTGGACGGATGTGGATGGCGTGCTGACAACCGACCCCAATATTGCGGAAACAGCGGTGACCATCCCGCAGCTAAACTATGCTGAGATAGCCGAAATGAGCCACTTCGGCACTAAGGTGCTGCATCCGCGCACGGTGTTGCCGCTGGAGGAGCAGAATATCCCGGTTACCATCCGGAACACCTTTAACCCGGAGGGCAACACTACGCTGATTAATGAGGAGTATGAGCCGAGTAAGGGCAGCCTGCGTTCGGTCTCACTGAAAAAAGATATTGCGCTGATCACCATTAAAAGTAACGGGCTGGACCGGCTGTATGGATTGACTTCACGCGCACTTCATGATTTGGCAGAATCGGATGTACCGGTTTGGTTCAATGCCGCCGCCTCTGCTGACTATGGACTTACATTTGTAACCGACCGTGAAAAAAGAAGCCTGGCGATAGAGGTGTTGGAAGAGACATTTCATACTGAATATACGCAGGGGCTGATAGAGCGCCCGCGAGTGCATGATGAGGTGAGTATGGTCACGGTTATCGGTGAGCAGCTTGAGTACAATGCTTCGCTCAGTGGAGAAGTGCTTTCGGTACTGGGAGAAAACAAAATATCCCCGCTGGCGATTGCCCGCGGCTCAGCCAATCGCCATCTGAGTATGCTCATTCCGAACCAGGATGCGCTTCGGGCAGTCCGGTTGGTCAATGATCATTTTTGCGTTCATGCCCGCCGGCTCAGATTGTTTATAGCCGGAAACGGTACGATTGGCAGCCAGTTGATCAGGCAGATCCGGGATCTTCCGGATCAGGAGGTTGAGCTTTCGATCATAGGCGTGTGTAACCGGGATCAAACAGCCTGGGATCCTCACGGCATCCATCCGGAAAAAGTAGAGGAATATCTGGCACAAGGCGAGCAAACCAGCTGGCAGGATATTTTACAGCGGATAAAAAATGAATTCGCTTACCGCACGGTATTTGTGGATGCTACCGGAAGCGGAGAAGTAGCGCGGATGTATGATGAGTTGCTTGCTACCGGCATTCATGTGGTAACACCTTCAAAGCGTGCCAACTCCGCCGAACAGAAATACTTTGATAAATTGATTAGTCATACCCGCCGTGGTGGTACACATTATTATTATGAGGCTAATGTAGGAGCCGGGCTGCCCGTTGTTCAGACCATTCGTGATCTGATCGAAAGCGGAGACCGGATTGAGCGAGTTGAAGGCGTAGTATCCGGTACGATGACGTACGTGTTTGCCAGTCTGGAGGAGGGAGCGTCATTTGGAGAAACCATCATCCGGGCGCGCAGTGAGGGCTATGCCGAGCCGGATCCTCGGGACGACCTGTCCGGTGAAGACGTCGCCCGGAAATTTCTGGTCCTGGCGCGCACCTCCGGAATCAAAATTGAGCGTGAAGAACTGGAGGTGGAAAACCTTACCCCGACCGAGCTCAGGGAGGTAGCGTCCGGGGAGTTTATGGAGAAAATCAGTGATTATGATGGGGTCTGGAAAAAGAAGGTAGCCCGGGCCAAAGAACGGGGAAAAGTGCTGCGCTATGTCGGCGAGTTAAGTGACGGAAAGGTTCGCATCGGGGTTCGGGAAGTACCGGGCGATTCCCCGCTTGGGATGCTTAAGGGAACCGATAATCAACTATTGATATATACCCGGCGCTATCAATCCTCGCCGGTTACAATACAGGGGCCGGGAGCCGGTAAAGAAGTAACTGCCGGGGGAGTGCTCTCCGATATACAGAAAATCAGCAGGAGAGTTTTTAGTTAGCAAAAGACGCTGAAATACACCATACTCCCGGTAGTCCATGTCATCCCGAGTTCATAATCCCACCTTCAGTGGCATTGTTGAGAGGGTGACAGAAATCTACCAAAAGCCTAAACGCCGGCCGAGTGCGTGGCCCACTATCACCACGCGTCCTCGCGTCGTATATAGCCGGCACTTTCCCGTGCATCCCTCGGCTACTTTTAAAGCAGGTTCAACTTTATCGCCTCGGGACGTTGATGGGGTGGGTGATCCTCGTACCCCCGACCTTTTGCTCCGCAATGGTCGCGGCTATGTTCGGTCGTCCTTCACTGCGTTCCGGACTTTAAGTCATACCATCACTAAAATCCGTAGGCAACCGCATCAATTTACAGCTTAAATACAATGATAGAGTTGTGCACCACGCATAGCCGGCGGATACGGACTTATAGGTGTCAAATACTTCATCACTCTTGTTAACTTTACGCCGGATTAAACTTTTTGATTGATCATTCTATTTGTTGCAATCACAAAGGCACATTTAGGAAGTTTAGGTAAGAAGCCGGTCTGTGTAGAACCAGGCTGATGAGACCGAGTTTACTTCAATTACCCTGGCAGATTCAATTTGTCTGTTGAAAATCAGGGCTATACAG
>SLQI01000138.1 GCA_007131535.1 Balneolales bacterium
ACTGCCACCACAGCGATGATGGTGACCGTGATTCTGCCGATTATCGCACAGCTGGATGAAGGTGACCGTTTTAAAATCGGGCTGGCTTTAAGCATTCCCGTCGCCGCCAACATCGGAGGCATTGCCACACCCATTGGCACACCTCCCAATGCAATTGTCCTCGCCGCACTCACTGATGCCGGGAAAAGCATCTCCTTTACCGACTGGATGATATTTACCGGCCCGGCCGTATTAATCATGTTGTTTTTCTCCTGGTGGCTGCTGTTGAAACTGTTTCGTCCCTCCATAAGCACATTGAACCTCAACCTGAAAGGCCAATTCAAAACCTCCCCCAAAGCCATCGTTTTGTATATCATATTCGGGCTGACTGTACTCTTGTGGATCACTGAAAATCAACACGGGGTTTCGGCCAATATAGTGGCGTTTTTGCCTATTGCCGGCCTTATTGCCACCGGTGTGCTGGATAAAGACAATATCCGCTCGCTGCCCTGGGAAGTACTGTGGCTGGTCGCAGGAGGAATTTCGCTTGGGTTGTCGATGGATCAAACCGGACTGGCTATGTGGATGATCGGAGGGGTCGGCTGGGCAGCCCTCTCAGCGTTCTTGCTGATTCTCCTGTTCAGCCTGATCAGCCTGAGTTTATCCAACTTTCTATCCAATACCGTCACCGCTACGCTTGTTATGCCGATCGCCATCAGCCTTTGGGCGGCCGGTGTATTACCCGAGCCATTCGGCATCATTACAATCGGATTGGTGATCAGCGTATCCTGCAGCCTGGCTATGATCCTGCCGATTTCCACCCCACCCAATGCCATTGCTATGTCAACCGGGATTATAGAAACGCCGCATATGGCCAAAAACGGTGTGATAATTGGAGTTACCGGGTTGGTAATTGTAGTAGTTCTTGCGTTATTATACTGGCCGGTAGTTGTTAATTAGTGCTTGTAAGAAAATTGATAGTGTCTTAAGAAAATAGCCCAACTCATTATGGCATCAGAAATCTATATCCTGGTAGTTGAAGACGAACCTGATGTGCTGGATGCGATTGTCCGGGATTTATCGGGGTTTGAAGATACCTTCCCCATTGAAATGGCAGAAACCGCCGAAAACGCCCGGCGCGTGGTGCAGTCGGTCTACGACACCGGGAACCGAATCGGACTGATGGTTTGTGACCATATCCTGCCGGGTGAAAATGGTGTTGAATTCCTGGTCGATATGCACGAACAGGAGGAAACGTATAAAACCCGAAAAATGTTAATCACCGGTCAGGCCGGCCATGACGATACCATCAAAGCCCTGAATAAGGGCGGACTTCGTCACTACATATCCAAGCCCTGGCAGCCCAAAGAATTGCAGGATGCTGCGCGAGAGCTGTTAACGGATTATGTCATCGAAGAAGAGCGAAATCTGTTACCCTACATGAAAACGCTGAACAGTGAAAAACTCAGTGAGGCTATACGAACTCGCGGGGGTGTCAGCGATTCCTGACTTATGGTTTTATGATCCTGAATTTCACCAAACAGTGGCTGCGCGACCCCCGTCAGTTAATTGAACAACTGCGGAACCTGGTTCGTGAACATGCCGAGATCACCCTTCCGGAACAAGAGTACGACACAGGAGATCAAATTACGACGGAAGGGCAGGTAAATGATGCCATCCATATTTTGGTGGAAGGTACGGTCGAGCTTGTGAAAACCGATGAATACAACCGGGAGATCAAAATAGACTGGCTCAGACCGGGTTCGTTGGTCGGGTTGATATCCTTCTGTACCGGTGATGTGGCTCTGACCACCGCACGTGCTTCCACGAAAGTTCGAATGATCAAATTTGAGGATGAACATTTTAATCAGCTTACTCAGGAGTACCCTGAGATCAGCAGTCTGTTTCTGCAGCTTGTAATCGGCAACATGCTGGATCGCTACAATCACATCATCAATGTTCATCTTCAGCTGGAAGAGATGAATATCCGCATTCAGAAAGAGCGAAATCACCTGCAGAAAGCACTGACTCAATTGGAACAAACCCAGCAGCAACTGGTGCACCGGGAAAAAATGGCAACATTGGGTCAGTTGGTTGCCGGTGTTGCACACGAGCTGAACAACCCGGCCTCCTCACTGATGCGTGCCAACGACAATCTCTTCACCACCCTGCACTCATTGATTGAAACCGGCACCACCATTCCCAGGCATATTGCAATGGGACTGTTTGAAGCCGGTACTCAGGCCTCCTTCACGGATACAGAAACCCAGCGACTGCAGCTTCACGAGCTTTCGGCACTTTTCCCGGATATCGGGCGCCCTATGCAGCGCAGGATGGCTGCTATTCCGAAAGATTTCATTGCCGAGCTTAAACCTCAACTTCCCAAAGATGAGGACACCCGAAGGGTCTGGCTGAAAAAAGCCGCTGAGTTTTACGAATCGGGTTGGTTTCTGCAGATCAGCAAAACCAGTACAGAGCGGATTTCCGAGATCGTCAAAAGCCTGAAAAACTTCAGCCGCCAGGACAAAAGTGAGTTCCGCACAACAGATTTGATGGACGGATTAAACGACACCCTGCTACTGCTCAATAACCGTTTAAAGAAATTACAGCTATCGCTTGATCTTGAAGATCTGCCGGAAGTGACCTGCATTCCGGGAGAAATCAACCAAGTATGGACCAACATCATTGTAAATGCCTGTGAGGCCATGGATAACGGCAACGGCAAACTGCACATCAGCAGCGGTATTAAAGACAATTATGTATGGGTATGTTTTGCCGATGACGGCCCTGGTATTCCCGACCGGCTGAAAGAACGCATTTTTGACGCCGATTTCACGACCAAAACAAAGGGCGGGGATTTTGGGCTCGGTATCGGTCTTGCCATAACCAGGGACATTGTGATGAAACACGGCGGTAACATCGTCGTGGAAGATTCCACTCTCGGCGGGGCTCGGTTTACCGTATATCTGCCGATGGCACATTCCGACAAAGTGCGATTTGCGGAGTCATGAGGTGTTACATCATCGAGTGGGAGATTTTTTTGCCGCGGATCTGCGCGGATGAGCGTGGATTTTTGTGATGGTATAGTTCAAAGCCTGGATCCGCCGGCTATGTGTGTTGCACAACTCTTACAGAAAATTGTTTTTCCAAGAAACTGAAACATCATTAATTCATATTCCGCGCGGCGAAGCCGCACTATTCCCCCACACCCCCATGTCATCCCGAGATCCTAATCCCACCTTCGTTGACACTATTGAAAAGGTGACATAAATCTACCAAAAACCTAAACGCCGGCCGAGTGCGTCCCCGCACCGGCCCACTATCACCACACGTCCTCGGGTCTTATGTAGATGGCCGGCGCTTTCCCGTACATCCCTCGTCCACCTATAATAGCAGGTTCAATTTCATGGCCTCGGGATGTGGTTGGGGGCGCCACGGTTTACCCTGGGTTTCGCTTCGCGGGAATCGCTATCGCTCGGTGCGCTACGCTCCACCCAGCCTGTACCTGTGGTGGGCTACCAACATGTCGTCCTTACAGGACTTTTTTATTCACCCATGATCAGATCTAAATACAATCCGTTTTAATCCGTGCAAATCCGAGGTTAAATAACAATCGCGCTTCGATTCACCCCCTGGTATGCCAAAGTCGATCAGCAAGGCCGCTGGTTCGCCGGACTTTTTCCTGAACCGCATGCTTCAGCACTTCTTTTTTTCCGAAGATTTCAAACGATTTTTTGGACCGGGTAAGAGCCGTATATAAAAGCTCTTTGGTGAGTACCGGCGAAGGTTTTTCAGGCATCACCAACAGCACGTGTTTGAATTCCGAGCCCTGGGATTTATGCACCGACATGGCGAACGCCGTCTCGCACCCACCTGCCTGAGCCGGACTCAAAGCTTCAAAGCTGCTGGTTGTGCCATCTTTCGAAGAGCGTTCCACATGCACTTCAATCCGGTCTCTTTCGGGGTTATATAAAGCAATTCCGATATCCCCGTTGAACAGGTCGAGGTTGTAGTCATTGTAGGTGAACATCACGACACGACCAGGGTACCAAGGGCCCGAAGCAAATTTACCGCTTGCCGGCCGGATAACCCGCTCAAGTTCCCGGTTGATATCTTCCGAGCCATAACGCCCTTTCCGGTGTGCACAGAGAATCTGACGCTCTTTGATCATCCCGAA
>SLQI01000209.1 GCA_007131535.1 Balneolales bacterium
ACGGTAATTGGTCGTAAATTGCGGATGGCGGCTTTGGGTCGCAACCAGTTCTGTATTTCTCGGGAAAAACTCGTTGGCTATACGAATAGCCTGTTCCAGATACCCGCCGGGATTACTTCTCATGTCCAGGATGATTCGCTCCATTCCCTGTTCTTCAAGTTCCCTCATACCACTGATAAACTCTTCATGAGTGGTTGCGGCAAACCGGTTTATTTTTATATACCCGGTATTTTCATCCAGCATGTGGTGAGAGTCTACGGTATATATCGGTATTTCGTCCCTTTCGATATCAAACTCCAGAATGCCTTCAGTAAAGGGTCTTTTAATACCGACTTTCACGTTCGTTCCTTTTTCGCCACGAAGCCGGTCCTGAACCTGTTGCTCGGTAAAGCCGACTGCATTTTCTCCCTCAATCTCTACAATCCGGTCTCCCGATTGAATACCCAACTGTTCACTCGGACCACCTGAAATAGCGGATATCACACGAATTGTGTCTTCAATAATCTGAAACTGAACACCGATTCCCTGAAACTTGCCGTCAAACTCAGCCTGGATTTGCTCACTTTGCCGGGCCTCAATGTATATCGAGTGGGGGTCAAGATTCCTGAATAGCCCTTTTACGGCGTTTTCGGTCAGCTTATAAAGGTCCTCATCCTCGGCATTGTTTTTAACAAACTGGTAGGCTTTCTCAAAGCGGGTTACCGATTCATTTACAGAAGATATATTGAGGTCACTGAATGTCGTGTCTAAAGGAGTTCCGCTGATACTTAGCGTCGTATCAGACAAGTTTTCAACCATCTGTCGAATTGCATCTTTAAACAGCTGGTTTTGGTTAACTTCATCAACATAGTTCTCTACTATCTTCTGGTTGGCATCCATAAACTTTTTAATGTTCTGCCTGTCCTTGTCTTGGCTCATAAACAGGCTGTCGACACCACTTAGCCAGAGAATAGCCAGAATGATCAATGTCGCAATGTTCGGAGCGAGAAATCTTTTCAGAGACATACTTATACTCTTGTCTGATGTATAAATCGGTGTTAATTAAACTGGTATAAAACAATCAACGGATTGATAGCAGTGATGTTTTCAATATATCCGGTCGATTTTATCTGCAGTTGCCCGATACGATTACCGGATAATCTTGCTGATAAAGCTATTTGATATTGTTGAAAATGACAAATGTAATACGGCTTGAAATACTACTTGCCGGCTGTCCGATGAGATAGGATTGCCGGCAAGTAGTCAAATGTAGCGTTTTAACCGCGGAACTGCACGGGTTATAACGGATTGTGCGGGGTAAAAGTCAAAAATCGCATTTTTGTCATTTTAACTTTGGTGCCGCGAGATTGTAGCGAATGAGAGGGCAGGGTTAAAGCCGGGTTCCGGGCCGACAGCCTGGCTGTGCCCGGCTGTCGGCGAGTGGAATTACAATATGTATTGACTCAGATCCCGGTCTTTTATCAGTCCGTCAAGGCGACGGTTAACATAATCTTTGTCGATGGTGATACTGCCTTCTTTGATATCATCCGGAATATTGTATAACAACTCTTCCAGTACTGTCGATAAGATGGTATGCAATCTGCGGGCGCCGATATTTTCAACCGAAGCGTTGATTTCCGCGGCGACTCTGGCAATTTCTTTGAGCGCATCGTCGCTGAACTCAAGGTCAATCCCTTCGGACTTGATCATTGCCTGGTATTGTTTTGTCAGCGCGTTACGCGGGCGGGTCAGGATATTGTAGAAATCTTCTTCGGTGAGTGAATCCATTTCTACCCGGATCGGAAACCGCCCCTGAAGCTCGGGGATCAGGTCCGAAGGCTTGGATGTATGGAAAGCGCCTGAAGCTATAAATAGAATATGATCGGTTTTAATCATACCGTGCTTCGTGGACACATTGCTTCCTTCCACAATGGGCAGCATATCTCGCTGCACACCTTGGCGGCTGACATCCGGTCCGCCGCTTTGCCCCTGATTCCCGGTTCCTCCGGCAACTTTGTCGATTTCGTCAATAAAAACTATTCCGGAAGATTGCACCCGGTCTATGGCCTCGGCAACAGCTGCTTCGTGATCGATCAGTTTTTCAGCTTCTTCGGAAAGCAGATATTCACGGGCTTCACTGATTTTCATCTGCCTCTTTTTAGTCTTCTTTGGCGAGAGGCTGCCCAGCATATCCTGCAGATTAATCCCCATCTCTTCCATTCCGGCAGGGCCGAATATCTGCATGGATTTTGTGCCGGATGCCTGTACGTCAATTTCGACTTTGCGGTCTTCCAGTTCACCATTGCGCAATTTCTGCCGAAACTTTTCGCGGGTTCGTTCATTTAGCTCGGCATCGGAAGCATTTTCGGGATCAAAGTTCTCATCCGATTGAAACCCGGTCTCAGTTGATGATCGCCGGCTTTTTTTTACCGGAGGAATCAACAGGTCCAGTATTCGTTCTTCAACCTGCTCCTCAGCTTTGGGCTTAACACGTTCCTGCATTTCGGATTTGACCATGCTCACCGCGATTTCTGTCAGATCCCGGATCATCGATTCCACATCACGGCCGACGTAGCCTACCTCGGTAAATTTGGATGCTTCAACTTTGATAAACGGAGCTTTGGCAAGTTTGGCTAAACGGCGGGCAATTTCAGTTTTGCCGACTCCGGTCGGGCCGATTAAGATAATGTTATTCGGCAAGATTTCATCCCGGATGTTTTCATCAGAGTTCAGGCGACGCCACCGGTTACGGAGTGCAATAGAGACCGATTTTTTAGCCTCTTTCTGACCGATGATGTACGTGTCGAGTTCGGCGACTATTTGCCGGGGTGTAAGGTTAACTTCAAATTCTTTTACTGAATTACTCAAGGTCCAGAATAGTTAGGTTGTGATTAGTGTAAATGCAAATATCGGCGGCCTGATTCAGGGATTCTTCCACCAGCTGTCGTGCAGTCAGGTTCTGCCCGTATTTTTTCATGGACCGTGCGGAAGCCAGCGCAAATGATCCTCCGCTTCCGATGGCCAGGATGTTATCATCCGGTTCAATGACATCTCCCTGACCGCTGATTAATAGCAAATTTTCTTTATTCATTACTACAAGCATGGCTTCGAGGCGGCGTAAAACACGATCCCCGCGCCACTCTTTGGCCAGCTCAACAGCGGCCCGCTGTAAACTTCCATTGAATTGATGGAGTTTTTCTTCAAAGCGTTCAAATAGTGTGAAAGAGTCGGCAGTTGAGCCGGCAAAACCGGCCAATACCTGGTCATCATAAAGTTTGCGGACTTTCTGAACGGTGGATTTGATCACCGTTTTATCAAGAGTAGCCTGCCCATCACTTCCGATGGCAGCCTTCCCCTCATGGATAATACCCACAACGGTGGTACCCTTTAAAGTTTCTGTCATAATTTAAGTAATGCTGTTTCTGATGCTTTTATTATCAGGAATCGGAGCCTGTGTAATCTCTGGAAGTTACTTGTTGATCGGTATCCGTGGATTTCTTTTTGGACGGCTCATTTTGTTTTGATGATTTTTTGGATGAAGAGCCGGACCCGGAGTCATTTTTAGCTCCCTCATTGGAGGATTTCTCGGATTTGGGTTTATAATATTTGGAACTGACTTTTCCTTTCCGTTGAGATCCGCGACGGTCTTGCTGCCCGCCTTTCTCAGATTTGGATGATTCTTTATCATCTCTGGATTGTTTAGCCTGTCCTTTATTTGAACCGGATTTGCCGGACCGCTTAGCAGCCTGGGAGCTGCTACGGGATTCATCTCTCTTACCTTTTCCTTTTTTACCCTTGCTGTCCCGATGGTAGACATCGAGCTGCTGGCCGTCTTTGATTTTGGCCTCCTGTTGATCGGTTTTCTTCAGCGCTTCCTCTATGGATTCATCCATCAGTACGGCATCGGTGATATCAATATCGGAGCCGATCAGGGTGAATTTGTAATCATTCATTGAGACGGTATCATCCTTGGCGATGGAAATGTACATCTTATAAGAAAACATCCATCTCCAGCGCTTGTTGATGAAGCCGGTAGTCAAATACGAATACAGATAGGGGTTAACCGTCAGTTCAACTTTGCGGTAATTATATGAATACCGGAACTTGGTCAGCCAGCCCTCAATATCCGCAAGGATCGTATTTTGGGTAACTACGTTGCCGGAGC
>SLQI01000108.1 GCA_007131535.1 Balneolales bacterium
CAGGTAATTGGGTTTAAAGCAACTCATGGAGCCAAATACCCAATTTTTCTTAATCTACTGATTTACCTTAATTACCTGTTGTTTCCAAATGACATCATGAGTTTTCTTACAGACACTAATTTACATCAACAAACAAAATCCGTGCATATCCTCAATAATCCGCGGCAAAAAAATCATTTAACTCATCAGCTCTGTTCAACCGGCTGCACCTGTTTTCGCCACTCAAAAAATAAAAGAAGTACCGAAGCCACGATCAAAGGCAGCACAAAATATAGCAGGCGAAATAGAATGAGTGAGGCAAGAATTTCACCCGAATCCATAAACGGGGAGAGAAACAGCAGATTGATCGACTCAAACACGCCCAAGCCACCAGGGATTTGTGTCATCAAGCCGATTATAAAGGCTACAGCGTAGATCCCGACAAAATAAAGATAGCTTACTTCCGAGGTGGGAGGAAGCAACAAAAACAACACAGCAGAGGAGAGCAGCCAATCCATGGAAGAGACCGAAAGCTGACCGAGGGCGAGTTTGGTATCCGGAAACCGAAATGTGCGGCCCCTGAATTGTACGGTTCCGGTTATTAGCCGGGTGAGAACAAAATAGGTTATTAGTGTGATCAGAAAAATCCAGCCCAGAGTCTGCAGGCTTACCAGAGGTATGGGCAAATTAATTTGTTCGGGAAGGGTCAGTGATTTAAAAACAAACGATATGCTACCGACTGCCATCAACCCAACCCAAATGGAAATAGAATTAAAGGCAACAACATTGGTGACGCTCATTCCGGAAATCCCCATTGAACTGTATATGCGGTATCGCATAGATCCACCCACAAGCAGGGTTGGGCTGATGTTGTTACTGAAAGCATAGCCCAGAAATGCGCCGAAAGCTATCTTTTTCCAGTGGTGATGTTCGTTAATATAGAGGAACGCGAGTTTGTCATAAAGGGTGAGAACCAGATAAACTACAGCAACAAGTACCAATGCCAGCAGGTATTGCCAGGTTGGCAACAGTTGCATGTGGGAAATAAGCTGGTGGATACTGTAATGTTGGGCTTCGCCATATAAAATATAGACAGCCGCACCAAAAAGTATTAAACTTATGAGGGGCAGCAACTTTTTAAATCGTCTGCGCTTCATTAACTAATCATGTGTCTTCACCAAAGCCCTGTTGCAAATATGACTTACGAACTGCGGGGTTTGATATTGAAAAATGTTAAGGTTTGAAATTTTGTCAACAGATAAATTATGAAAGGGGGATGATAAGAAATTGAAACCAAGATCAGTAATCCTTATGCTTGAAGCGTTTGATGCTGATTAATACCGATACTCGGTTCAGGAAGTATTAAAAGCTTATATTGTATCGACTTATTTGCAGCATTGATGAAGTTTTTATTCGGTAGAAGAATTTTGATAACGATGCCAAACTAATTATTTAGTGTCTGTAAGAAAACTCATAGAATCCTGAGAAAACACCGGGACCAGGCGCTAAAGCACAAGAGGTACAGCGTACAATTCGTACATGAACCTTCTTGGGACGAGCGGAATCCCGGTATTGGCGTTTTTGTGGAGACCCTATTTACTATTTTTGTCCATTATCCGGAACATGGTGAACAACGTGAACAGATCAACTAACGAAAGAATATTCAGGCGAAAACGGAATGCATTGGTGGAAGAGCTTCGTGATAAAGGGATAAAAGATGAAGCAATTCTGGCAGCGATCGGAAAAATTCCGCGTCATAAATTTGTAGACTCTGCTTTATGGAACCGGGCTTATGAGGATAGCGCGCTTCCCATAGAGTTGGGGCAAACCATATCCCAGCCGTTTACCGTAGCCAGCCAGACAGAGTTGATGAAAGTACAGCGCGGTGATAAGGTGCTCGAAATCGGAACCGGTTCAGGGTACCAGTGCGCGGTTTTATGTGAACTGGGTGCAAAAGTGTATTCGGTGGAACGGCATCGTGAGCTGACCGAGCGAGCCCGGAAAATACTCCATGAGCTGGGATACCGGGCGATGTTTAAATGCGGGGACGGTTCTTTAGGCTGGTCGGCATATGCCCCGTATGATGCGATTGTTGTTACTGCCGGCGCCCCGGTAATTCCCGAAGAGTTACGAGAACAATTGGCTATTGGCGGCAGACTGGTGATTCCGGTCGGGGACGAAGAACGCCAGTTAATGATGAGAATCATTCGAACCGGTGAAGAGGAATTTGAACAGGAGAATTTTGCCCATTACAAATTTGTACCGCTTATCGGAAAACAGGGGTGGGGACGTTGAGTGGTAAATTTGAGGCAACGTCAAACATGAATCAACACAACAACGAAGAAGTGCAGCAGGCTGCTGAGCCGGCGAATGGCAAAGATCAGACAAAAGTATCGGAAGGGCCGTGGCTCATAATCCGGGGCTTTTTTATGGGCTCGGCTGATGTGGTGCCGGGAGTCAGTGGCGGAACAATGGCGTTAATACTGGGCGTCTACTCGCGCCTGATTCAAGCTATTAAATCGATTAATGCCCGGGCTATCCGATATGCAATCAAGTTCAGATTGCGAGACTTGTTCAAAGAGGTGCACTGGCTGTTTTTGCTGTTTCTGGGGATGGGCATGGCCATGGCCGTAGTATTTTTTACCCGGGTAGTACCTCTGCACGAATTGATGTACACCCATCCCGAGCGGATTTACGGATTGTTTTTCGGGTTAATTACCGGCTCGGTATTTCTGCTGGCCTACAGTCTGAATGCCTGGCGGTGGAAACCCATAGTTGCGATGATCGGCGGTACTGCAATCGGACTCCGGGTTGTTACCCTGGTGCCTACCGATACTCCCGAAACGGCATTATTTGTCTTTGCCAGCGGTGCACTGGCTATTACCGCAATGGTACTTCCGGGGATTTCCGGGTCATTCATACTGCTGATACTACAGAAATACGACTATATCCTGGGCAACATTAGTCTTCTGGGAACCCCGGAAACCTTAGCAGCAATGACCGTACTTATACCGTTTGGCCTGGGTATGGTAACCGGCATTGTTTTATTCACCCGCCTGCTTTCGTGGATGCTCAAGCACTACTACACAGCCACTTTATCGGTGCTGATCGGATTTATGATCGGTTCCCTGTATGTGATCTGGCCGTTTCAGGACCGAGAATTCGCGGAATCGGTCAGAACTCAGACATTACCGGTAACTGACCGGCAGGTTGAGCAGATCCGCGCGGGGGAGCAACCGGACGATCCGCTGAAGTCCTACGAGCTGGGAGAAATTGTAAACCCGGAAGATCCGGCTGAAGAACAGAAAATTGAGGTGAAGACGATCTCACTGAAAATGATCGGCAGCGATCCGTTCTGGCCTGCCTGGGAGCAAGCGCAGGAAGATGACCGGTTAAGTAATGGTTACAATTCCATAATTACCGGCCTGCTGTTTATGCTGGGCGGGTTCATGCTGGTGGGCCTGCTGGGTTACCTGAGTAACTGGAAGATAGTCTGAGTCCGGCCATCGGGTTGCGGGAAAAGATTTTAGGAATGATGTGAAACAATTTTGAATTATATACTATAGAGGATATAATCAGTGTCTGAAGAAATCTTATTAGTGTTATAAGAAAAAGATCAGGCCTGGTGATTTGGACTGATATTATAAAACCGGCAAGTTCGAAATTTAAGTTATATTAAGATTAATAGGGAGTTACACAATGTTGAAACTAAACAGAATACTGGTTCCTACCGACTTTGAGGTAGCAGCAAAAAATGCATATACCCATGCTGATCATCTTGTTCAGCAGTTTGGAGGAGTGGTTGATCTACTGCATGTGGTTCCAACACATAAGTATTTTCATGAAAGCATGAAGACGGTCGGGTATCCGCTCTCATTAGAGGATGATGTGTATCCGAAAATCACCCAAAAGGCCAGGGAAGTGATTGCCGGGGATATGGAGCAATATATTGACGCGGGTCACCGTGGAGAGGCACTTGTTAAAATCGGACCCAAACCATCCGAGATCATCCTGGAAATTGCTAAAAAGCAAAAATCGGATATGATTGTGATGGGTGGCCATAATAACGAGCCCTCTGAAATGATTCTTGGAACGGTCACCGATCGGGTAATCAGGCGTTCTCAGATTCCGGTACTCTCCATACC
>SLQI01000146.1 GCA_007131535.1 Balneolales bacterium
GCGGCACCTGCATGTATGCCTGCGATCAAGGCGCCGTAGACTGGAACTACCCCGACCCTGAAGAAGGCATGGGCGTAAAGTGGAATTTCGGGTAACCCCCTCCCCGTCTGCCCGGTAAGCCCGGCTGCTCTGTTCACCCCGCTTACCAGGCTTCCATCCCTCCAAAGCCCTTACCACCTCAGTCCGGGCTGACGGGTAGGCACCATCGGCACCAAAGCTCTAAACCATAGCTGCAATAACTACAATCCGGCAGACCGAAGCGGTTGTGGCTGCTTTTTTGGTTGTATGAAATGTTATGCCTGTGGTAAAGTAGTCGTTGGATTTGATCGGTCAGCCGGAGGGTTACATGAGATCAAGCAATGCTTCTGTTGCTTCATCCGTATCTATTGTTCCAATTACTGCGACGGCCTGGCGGCGAACATTGGGGTCTTTCGCCTCCCTGGCAACTTTGGTTAAAAATGGTATAACACCGCTACGCTTATCTTGCTCAAAGAGATAAAGTAATTCTGCCCTGATAGTTACATCATCCTGTTGCTCAAATATTTCTATTATCTCAGGCACCTCTAACTCTATATCACGTTGAGACTGTACATAAGATAATGCTTGTCGCTGAGCAACCGGGGAATCAGCTTTTTTGATAATAACAAATAAGTCTTCAACAGAACCCGATTTTTCAACACCCGTTACAGCAGCCCTTGCAACATTATCACCATATTTATCTTTGAGCGCAAGATCCTTCCACTTATCTGATAGAGCCGGGTGTTCAGCATGGGTATTAATAAGTGCAATCAAAGCTACGAAGCGATCCTCATCATGATGCAAGATGTTTTTGAGTATTATTTCCGGTTCCATCAATCTCTCACTCAAAAGGATCTCCAGGTAAATCGAAAAAATGTGAATATTTCTTTGCTCTATCAGCATATCAAACAGATCCGGAAATAGTTCCGGGTCATTATCTCTTAGAGATTCCAGAGCAGTAATACGTGTTTGAGGATGTACTTCCCGATTGGTTATAATCTCTTTTAACTGATCTCCTTCCAGAGTTCCCACACCGGTAACAATATTGGTAGCAAGTTGGGCTTTTCGGCCATGACCTCCCTCCATAACTTCCCGAAGCTGTTGTAATAGATCCTCACCGATCTCAACCTGGTCGGAAATTTCAGACATTGCCATCAAAACCCATATTCTGAATAAATCCTCGCTGCGATCTTCATAAAGACTATGCAAAAAATCCCAGGCAAATTGAGGCTCATAGCTGCCTGTTATCATTTGTATTCCCTGCCGATACAGCGCCGGATTGTGCTCTGTAAGCAAAAGCTGATAAAGCTGGTCTGAAGCATCTTTTTGTTCCGTAAGCAATTCAAGAACACGTCTTTTCACCAGAATAGAAGTATCTCTTTCATACAATTCCACTAAATTTGATGGGGATGCAGTCGCACCACGCCTCTCCAATGCAGCCAGTGCTTCCAGTGAAACATAGCCATGATCATCTGACTCTTCCAGATCTTCCATAATTGCAGCATATTCATCATGTCCCTTACCGGCCAGCCGTTCGGCCAGCTGCCTTTGCTTTTCCCGGGCTTCATCCGCCCAGCGGCTGTCAGGATATTCGGATACAACACGATCGTAACATTCAAAGTCGCGCTCATCTTCGGGACCTATCTGCCGTTCTGCATAACATTTCCAAAATGATGCATTATCGGCCCAGCGGCTTTCGGGGTGATTTGCCAATAAATTCTCAAACGATAGTATGGCTTCCTGCCAGTTTTCGGCTACGACGGCATTGTAGCCCTGACTATATACTTCAAAGTCGGGGTCGTTGATTTCGATTGACCAGCTGTTAAATGCGAGTATTAAAATGAGTGTGATTTTCATATGCCTGCGAATTGAAATTTACCAGACGGAAGTTTTGTGTTAGGATTGTCGAATAAATAAAGCCCCTATACACAAACTATCTGATAGATTTGTTACTGATTGCTACTGTTCATAATTATACCGATAGATCTTGACCATTGGAGCTCCGTCTTCATCCTCTGCACTTACAAGTATTTTACCATACTGTACATGAATAACATTACCGTCAAAAGGTTCATCTAAAGTACCAGCCAAATCGCCATCAAGAGAAAATTTCAGCCAATCCGGACCCTGTTCATCTATGATATTTAGCCAAACATATCCGGTGGGGTCATAATGTAGGTTTTTGACCTTTCCCTTCGTCTCGGGCATCTCTGAGATAACGTCCGACGTCTGAACGTCCTCCAGTCCGGATCTTTCTAACATACCATCGACAAATTCGCGACGCTCTTCCATCGGTAACGGATAATCGGGTCGCTGTAAGGAAACCTGTTGGATAATCTCCCCTGAGTTCAAATCATATATGATGAATCCAAGCTCATCGGAACGTGCATAGATCAATTTATCCCCATAAAATCTCACCAGATTTCTGGCATGATGAGCTGAAGAAAAACTCATCATTCGCACCCCTTCCGGATTGGAAATAACTATTTGCTCATTACTTTTAAACTCGATGAGATTTTCATGTTTGATCGTACCATTAAGATCCGTTAACATAATCCTGTCTTTATCCTGATCTTCAGACCCGGGTGATGGCCTGGTATGCAAAACTATGTCTTTGTTAGTTTTCAGGTGAAAATTAACCGGAAAGGGTTCAATATTAATATCGGTACTGACTGTAAGATCATCTCCTGTAAACTCATATATTGAAACCCGCCGATGTGAAGAGTCATAGATAATAATTTCATCCTGGTCGGTATAGCCAAAATTCCAGGCCATTCTCTCCACTTCACCAGGTCCCTGCCCTTCATTCAGTGCAGAATTTTTAAACCGCCCCTCTGAATCGAAAATATGAATGCGTTTACGGGTAGGATCCGAAACTAAAAAGGAACCATCCGATGCGATCATAGCATCCGCAATCGAACCGAAAAATACTTCATCACTATCATGAAGCTCTAACGCTAACTCTATGTCAACAGACGAGGCATCAATTGAGTCGTACTGAACAGTTTCTGCTTCACACGAAATGAGTACCATGCCCCATACGACGATAACAAGGGTTGAGCTAAAATTGTGATTTGATACCGGATAATTCATTGACGTATTTGTTTATACTTCTTGTTCACTTGCCATCTGCAAAAGCCGCACTCGGGAAATCAGCGCATGCTGGTCAATAGCATTTCGGATAATCTCAATCTCCTGATGAGCCGGATTTTCAGATAATGTCGCCGCCTCGCGGTAGATGTGATGGAGATGGCTCATCAATTCGGATAAGCGCCGGAACTCATCTTCGTCAATATGAGCTTTAAGATCAGCCAAATCCTTTCGGAGTTCCTCCGCCAACTCGGACTGCGCTGCGAAACTGACTTGATAGCCGGCTTCAAACTGCTCTTCGGTTTCATCCAGCAGCAGTAAAAAGCGCTCCGACCGCTCCAGGAAGGTGTGAAACTCGGAATCCGGGCCGGCTGCCGTTTCCGTCAATTGTACGCCATCGCCCTCACCGGTCAGCACCATGTAGCTAAAAGGCAGAATAACAAATAATGCCACTGCAGCCGCGACCCAATAATAAATGGTATTGATTTTTTTTACCTCAGGGCCTGCTCTACTATGCTGTTGGGCTTCTATGGCCACCGCATCAGCTAATTTTTCAAGGAATATTGGGTCGGGCTCATCATCTGACTTTGATTTATATTGACTGATCGATGCCAGCATTTCGCGGTTTTGCTCATGCCATTGGCGGCAGGCTTCGCAATGCTTGAGGTGCTTGCCAATGTTTTCATTCTCTGATTCCGGAGCGCTTACATCTCCGAAAAGCAATTCCTGTCTTACCTTTTCGCATTTCATGAGTTAACCCTCCCGGTTGTAGATTTTGTTCAAGTCGCCGAGTTTTTTTCGCAACTGCTCCACTGCCCGGTACAGGTGAGATTTAATCGTGCCGGGTTTAGCCTGTACGATTTCAGCAATCTCATCAATTTTTAAGTGTTTGAAATGCTTCAGTACAAAGACCATTCGCTGGGTCGGAGACAGGGAGTTTAGCGCAGTTTCAATTCGCTCACCAACCAGCCGGTTTTGTGTTTGCTGATCTGGTA
>SLQI01000204.1 GCA_007131535.1 Balneolales bacterium
ATCCGTGTAAATCCGCGGCAAAAAAATCTGTCAACGGAAATGGATGGGTGCGAACCCGCAACCCAAAAAAAGCCGACGATTATACCAACCGCCGGCTTCTGCTTACTGCAATCAAACATTCAAATTTTCTAATGTCGATCAGGCTTCTTCTTTCAGGGATTTTTGCAGCTTTTCCCAGTCGGCCAGGAATTTCTCCAGGCCGATATCTGTAAGCGGGTGCTGTATGAGCTTCTCAATTACACCCAACGGCATAGTTGCCACATCGGCACCAAGCTGTGCCGCTTCCACCACATGCATTGGATGTCGAATACTCGCCGCAAGTACTTCGGTTTGATATCCGTAATTGGTGTACATATTTACAATCTCACCAATCAGATTCATCCCTTCAGTGGAAATATCATCCAACCGGCCGATGAACGGAGAGATGTAATTTGCACCGGCTTTGGCCGCCACCAAAGCTTGTGTTGAAGAAAAACAGAGCGTGCAGTTTGTCCGGATTCCCTCTTCTGAAAAAGACTTCAGCGCCTTAATGCCATCTTTTATCAATGGCACTTTAACTACCACATTACCCGCAATAGATGCCAGTCGGCGGCCTTCTTCCATAATATCATCGTATGAAGTACCTACCACTTCAGCTGAAACATCGCCCTCAATCTCATCGCAAATTTTGGCTATATGCCCCTCAAAGTCCTTAACGCCAACTTTAGCACATAACGAGGGGTTGGTTGTAACTCCATCAAGCACCCCCATGTCGTTGGCTTCCTTGATTTCATTGAGGTCGGCAGTGTCTATAAAAAATTTCATAGTTTTTACTTTGCATTTCGTGTTATGGATATTTTACTCAGGACTTAAACGTTTGATCAATTTGACTTGTACATGATCAACCAGAAACTCTCCCTGGCTAAATCAAACCATTAATTCTTCCTGAAAATAATCTTTGCACAATCAGATATTTTTAGCCGGAACCGAAGCCAGAGGATATAAAATTCCGATAAATTCAGGTATTGGACAAATGATGATTTTCCAAAGTATCCTGAAACCCTGGCAGTTTATAATCGTCAAAGAACTGAAGTAACTTACCAGCCACTAAAGATACAAAATACATTGCGGAAAGTAATTATACTCATCACCCTCTCCTTATTTGTCTGGATATCGTGCGGCGGAGGCGATTCTCAACAAGACAACCAGCGACCCGGCAACCGTGGCGGCGAAAACCGGGGGACAGCAGTGGAGGTCAGAGAGCTTGAGCCTGAGAATATTGTAGACCAAATACGCTCTTACGGATCCGTAGAGTCGAGGAATCTGGTTAAAGTGGTGCCTCAACTCAGTGAACGAATCACGGAAATCCATGTCGATCTTGGGGATACCATTAGTGAAGGAGACCTTCTGGCAAGGTTATACGATACGACCTACCGGGATAATGTCAGAAGTGATGAAGCCACCGTTCGTCAGCGAAGAGTATCTCTTGAGCGGGACAGCACAACGTATCAACGGCAACGTACGCTGTATGATCGCGGCGCCATCAGCAGTTCGGAGTACGATGAAGCCCGGGCCACATTCGAAAGTTCCCTCGCCGATCTTGAAACGGCCGAAGCCTCTCTGACACAAAGCCGTGAAGAACTCAAAAAAACGGAGGTACGCTCACCAGTAGACGGGGTTATTACCCGGCGCTATCAGTCCCGGGGAGATTTGGCCTCAACGGGGCAGGAGATTTTCGATATTGCCTCCACAGTGGGTTACGAAGTGCGCCTGTACCTGCCCATGCGGGAATGGCGCCGCACATCGATCAATCAACAAGTGCATTTCAGGGCATCCGGCGAAGAAGATTTTGATGCACAGGGTGTTATAGCCCGCCGCAGCCCGGATATAGACCGCAGTACCGGTCTGGGCGAAGTCGTAGTGGCAGTTACCGACCCGGGCGCCTCAATGTATTCCGGGGTTCTGGTGGAATCACGTATTGATGTAGACCGCAGAGATCAAACGGTTGTCGTACCACGCTCAGCACTGATAGAACAGGTACAAACCCGCATCAACCCGGAAACCAACACTATTGATATCGATCGGGAATACAGCGCATTTGTTGCTGTGAATGATACCATTGCTGAACGCCGTTCGGTAGATCTTGGGGTCGAGCAGGGAAACCGCGTTCAGGTTACCAGCGGAATCGACATTGGAGAGAAGTTGATTATCACCGGACAGGCCGGCCTTGAAGATGAGGGGCGAATCCGTATAACACGCGGTGATCCCTTGCAGGATATGGAAGAGCGTACGGTGGAAGATGAAGATCCTCCCGTACCGGGTGACCACCGGGATGAGCATACTGAGGATGAATCCGAAGATCAAGAAGATCAATAAAACATGCGAAAATTATCCGCACTCTCCGTTCGGCGGCCGGTCACGTTCCTCATGCTGGCTTTCATTCTTATCGGGTTTGGCATTTACGGGTTAACCCAACTCCGCCTCGATCTTTACCCTGACGTCTCCTTCCCCACCATAACCATCTACACCACCTACGACGGGGTGGCGCCCGAGGATATGGAAAGCCTGATTTCCCGGCCTCTGGAAGAAGCGGTGGGAACCGTAAGTGGTTTGCGCCGTGTAGAATCCCTCTCAAGCCAGGGAGCAACGGTACTCAAGCTTAATTTTAACTGGGGTACCGACCTGTTTGTCGCCGAAAATCAGGTTCGCAGACAAATTGATTTTGTTCGGCGAAGCCTGCCGGACGATGCCGACTCCCCTATCATTTTTTCCTATGACCCCAACCAGGAGCCTGTTGTTGTACTGGCGCTCAGTTCCGATCAACGCAGTTCAAGAGAATTGCGAACCATTGCCACCGAGCAGCTTGAGCAGCGAATAGAACGACTCGGCGGCATAGCTTCTGCCACCACGGCAGGCGGCCTTGAACGGGAAATCAACATCCTCTTGCGAAATGAGCAGCTCCGCCAGTACGATATTGATTTTTCCTCAATCAGCTCGATGCTGCAAAATGAAAACGTTCAGGTTCCCGCCGGTGAGTTGCAGGAAGGGAATATGACTTATTCCCTGCGTACTATCGGGGAATTTCGGGATGTGGATGAATTACGTTCCGCTGTAGTTGATTTCCGGGATAACCGCCCGATTGTACTGAATGATATCGCCGATATCCGCGACGGAATTGCCCAACCCATAGGCAACGTACATGTCCGCGGTCAGGAAGGACTTATCATTAACATCAACCGGCAAAGTGATGCCAATGTCGTAATGGCGGCGGACAATGTGATGAACAGCCTGGATGAACTCCGCTCAGTCCTTCCTGCCGATGTGGAACTTGAGGTGCTAACCAATCGTGCCGATTTCATTAATACCTCACTCCGGAATCTTTACATGACCGGATTACAGGCCGTTTTGCTGGTAACATTGATTCTGCTGTTTTTCCTTAGAAGCGGCCGCACTGCGCTTATAGTCGCTATTTCCATCCCGGTGTCGATTATTGCGACTTTCAGCATTATGAATTTTGCGGATGTCAGCCTTAACATCATATCACTTTCCGGCCTAACCCTGGCGGTAGGCCTGGTGGTTGATAACGCCGTGGTAGTCCTGGAAAATATTTTCAGATTCCGGGAGGATAAATATGAAGGGAATAAGGCGGCCATTTCGGGGGCTCAGGAAGTGGTTACTCCTGTGGCTATGTCTACACTGACGACTATTGTCGTCTTTCTACCGGTTTTGTTTGTACCCGGTATTGCCGGCTTTCTATTTCGGGACCTGGCGCTTACCATTTCCATCGCCCTGATCATGTCGGCTCTGGTTGCCATAACTATCATTCCCTTGCTCAGCTCTCGGTTATTTGCAGCTGAAGACAACCCGGGAAGCAAGGAAGGACGGTTTCACAAGTGGTATCAATCGCTGGCCCGACTGCGGGATCGCTCTCTTTTCGGCCGCATAATCGCGACACTTCCACTATTTATCTTGCTGATTGGCGCTCTGTTCATGCGGCCTCTACGCTGGGTTGGCCGAAATCTCAAACATCTGTTTTATAAAATCAGTGACGTGCTGCGGAGAGGTTTCGATGCGCTCGACAGGGCATACACCCAAACTTTAGAT
>SLQI01000114.1 GCA_007131535.1 Balneolales bacterium
ATCAAAGATGTCTGGCCTAACCTGAAGTTGCTCATTTGCGGAGGTGAGTCACTTTCAACCTATAAGCCGCATTTTAAGAAGTTATGTGAGGGGCTTGAGCTTGATTTTATCGAAAACTACGGTGCATCAGAAGGCTACTTTGCCTTCACCGACGATCTGGATTGTGAAGACCTGAAACTCGTTACCGATAACGGCATTTTTTTTGAATGGATTCCTAATCCTAATGATGTGGAGGATCTGAAAAAAGCGGAAACGATACCTACCTGGGAAGTAGAGACTGATACCCAGTATGCTATGGTGGTAACCAATAACTCAGGACTATACCGCTATGTATTGAATGATGTTATTGAATTTACCGACATTGATACGCCCCGAATAAAAGTGCTTGGGCGTATGAGTGACATGCTCGATAAGTTTGGTGAAGCCGTAGAAGGTTGGGAAGCAGAGCGAGCTCTTGAATATGCTGCGCGCCGGCATAATGCTGAATACTCCGTATTTACACTCGGGGCCAGTCTTGATGGCGTTAACGATGTGCCTAAACACCACTGGTTCATCCAATGGGTAACTCCCCCGACCGATGAAATGCAGTTCATCCAAGACGTTGATGAAAAACTTAAAGAAATAAACCGGCATTATCATAACCGGCGAAACAGTGTCGCTCTTGATTCACCAAGATTTTACAACCTGAATAAAGATATCCTCCAGCAGTGGAAAGACAGATTTTTTAACCTGGGAGCACAAACCAAAACTCCCCGGATGATTACGGATGATGATAAACTTTCAGGTCTTCGTGAACTTTGCAGTGAGCAACAGTTGGGCGTAGTTCAGAGTTCTTAGGAACAAAAAAGAAACCGGGGATTCAGTTATCTCCATTTTAACCCGCACTTCTCACCAAGAAAAAAGGCATCTGCCCGAATCAGCAAATGCCTTTTTCAATAATATTAATGAATTCAGGCTGCAAGCCTGTATTCAGTTCAAGAGCGCTTATTCATAGGCTCATAGCTTCGCTCGGTATACCCGGTATAAATCTGACGCGGACGGTTGATCGGCTCTTTGCCTTCTCTCATTTCCTTCCACTGAGCGATCCAGCCCGGAAGTCGACCGATGGCAAACAGTACCGTGAACATCTCGGTAGGAATACCCATAGCCTTATAGATGATGCCGGAGTAAAAATCCACATTGGGATAAAGCTTCTTCTCGGCAAAGTAATCATCCTTCAGGGCGTATTCCTCCAGCTCTTTGGCTATATCGAGAATAGGCTCTTTGAGATTCAATTCATTGAGCACTTTGTCAGACTCGGTTTTGATGATTTTCGCGCGGGGGTCGAAGTTTTTGTATACCCGATGCCCAAAGCCCATTAAGCGAAACGGATCGTTTTTATCCTTGGCTTTATCGATCCACTTTTTAATATCTCCGCCATCCTCTTTGATTTTCTCAAGCATTTCAATAACGGCCTGATTGGCCCCGCCGTGAAGCGGTCCCCATAATGCTGAAATCCCCGCGGACATGGTGGCATAGATATTCGCATGAGAAGAGCCAACCATCCGCACTGTAGAGGCTGAGCAGTTCTGCTCATGATCTGCGTGGAGAATCAAAAGCATATCCAGAGCCCGTGCTACGGTGGGATTGACTTCATAATTCTCAGTCGGCAGTGCAAACATCATATGCAGAAAATTCTCCGCATATGAGAGGTTGTTATCCGGATACATCATTGGATGACCCAAAGAGTTTTTATAAGACTGAGCCGCTATCGTAGTAATCTTGGCTATTAGCCGCCGGATATGCCGATCCACTTCATCTTCCGGAGGGTTCGGATTAAGTGATTCCGGATAATACAGTGAAAGCGATGATACCATCGAAGCCAGTACTCCCATTGGATGGGCACGCTGAGGATAGGCATCATAATAATGCTTCAGGTCTTCATGTATAATGGTGTGTCGCCGGATATCCTGCTCAAACTCATCATATTGCTCCTGGGTTGGTAACTCACCATAAATCAGCAGGTAAGCTACTTCAATAAAGTTGGAGTTTTCACACAGATCTTCTATTGCATACCCGCGATATCGAAGGATGCCTTCTTCACCATTGATAAATGTAATATCACTTTTGGTGGACCCGGTATTTTTATACCCGATATCAAGGGTGATACACCCTGACTCCGCGCGAAGCTTGCTGATATCAAGCCCGCGCTCTTGCTCCGTCCCCTCTACGATAGGGAGGTAATAGGTTTCGCCATCAATTTTTAATTCTGCCTTTTTATCCATGTCGAAAGAACTTTAATAATTTTTGACCGGTAGTTTTACCGTTGTGAACGTAATAAAAACTTATTCAGACTACCAATTGCCAATGGTTTACAGATTAACAGTGTGGGTGGTGATTAACACCGATCACCAAATAATCTATTAGCACGTAAACATAATAAAAAATTTGCGAATTTTCGTCATAAGCGATTTTCCATTTTCTGACAAAACGGGCAAAAATCTCCCCACTATTCTGGAATATCCTCGCACTATCGGCAACAATAAAGGCTTTTATTCAATTCCTTGCTCAGATATATATGATTTCCCCGGTGTTATTTAGTGCCTGTAAGATAAGTGGTAGAGTCGTAAGAAAACGCCAGGATCAAGGCGCGCGAAGCCCCAAAAAATCTCAGTCTACAAGGCGTACATGAGTATTTTTGGGGACGAGCGGAACGCCGATATTGGCGTTTTCTTACAGACACTATTTAATCCGGGGGAATGTTCATTGCCCGATCAATATTCAATCAATCTCGATTCGATTACCTGCAACCCATACTTCCCTCAGGGTTCGGGTATTTTCGATATTTTCAGTGGGATCTTCTTCCAGTACGATGAAGTCTGCATAGTAGCCCCGTTCAAATGAGCCGATATTATTAAGTCCCATACAATCAGCGGCCCCGCCGGTGGCATAATAGAGAATATCGACAGGTTCCAGTCCTGCTTCATTCATCATTTTCATTTCCTTGTGCTCAAAAAACCCCGGAAACCGAGCAGGCATTCCGCTATCAGTACCCAGTGCGATATCAACTGCTGAGTTGTGTATCGCTTCCAGATTTTCTTTAGCTAAAGGCAGCTGCTCTTCATAATATGCTCCGGCCTCGCTATCACGGTATCGCTGCTGTACTTCTTCGGACTCCAACTCTTCGATCAACTCGCTATCCACACCTTTTTGAAAAAACGGATCATCAAAAAATTCCGGGCGATTCCGGTAAACAAACGTTGAAAGCTCTCTTGTTAAAGTAGGTATGTAGCAAATATCATTCTGCTGCATATTTCGGACCAGGGTATAATCTGCGGCCCTGTCCCGCACACTGTGGGCTATTACAGAAGCCCCCGCTTCAATTACCTTGTTGGCATCTTCCCTTTCAACGATATGCGCAGCAACCTCCAGCCCATGTTCACTTGCGGCTTCAATGACAGCCTCATAGACTTCCGGCTGCATTTTTTCAGTTTGGCCGAGCTGATCGTCAATGCGAATCTTGATCCAGTCCACATTGTTTTCGGCAGCTTCATCTACCTGTGCAGCTGCCTCTTCCGGAGTATCGGCATCAATAACCGGCCCGCTTACAAATAATCGTGCCCGGTCAAGCGCATCGGTATCCTGCTCATCTCTGATCTCAACGCCATCAAACCCGGGTTCACCGAGATTCACTACGGTTGTAACACCATAGCCTGCATACGTATGAAGAACTTCGGTTATATTCTCACGATTATAGTATTCTTCGCCATGATTTAACCCCCGGGCAACTCCGGCATGACCGTGCGCATTAATGATCCCTGGCATGATGAATGCCCCTTCCATATCGATAATTTCGGCACGGGGTGGCGGCTCTAATACATCCGGGTCGCCGGCCATCAAAATTTCATCACCTTCAATGATCAACATTCCTTCATACGGTTCGGAGTTTGTACCGTCATACAAAGTAATATTGGTAAAAGCCTTGATATCCGGCAGATCATCTACAGCTGCTTCTTCAGTCTGGCAGCCTGTGACCATTAACATCATCAAAACAAATCCGCTGATATAAAAACTCCTGTTCCTCATAACCCAATAGCTTGTTTTCGATTTGAAATTTACTCAAGGTTTAACCTTGGTGAACTCTACGCCAAGTCCGTTTTTCATGTTCTGCATTCTCCGACCGAGTTGGAAATTACTCGCAAAGCAAGGTATTTAGCCTGCTTTGTTGATATTATTATCTGAAATAATTTAACCCGAATAACAAATACCGGAATCTCTTTTCAAGCATAATCTTAAAAGCTTCTGTCCAAAATGATTATTTCTCGATACAAAAAAAATAAAAAAAGTTGATTCTAAGTGTATTTCCCTTTACCGTAATCAGTCACTAAGCAATCTATATTTACATTTACCCAGTTTCAAAAACGGAAAGATAATTTATGAGTTATCCTTCATCGCCCCGTGTTGCAATTATTGGGGCTGGTGTATCGGGACTAACTACCGGAGTTGCCTGCGCCTCAATGGGATGTGAAGTTAATATCTATTCCGACAAGTTCCCGGCATCAGATCAAAAAAACTCGTTGCCAAACAGTTCAAGTACATTTTCCAAAGGTGCTGTAATTCCAAAAAATATCCACCAGGCGGAAGCTCTGATGCGATTTTCCGAATCGGTGGCAATCTATCGCAAACTGCACTCCATGGATTGGCCGATTCAGCATCAACAACACGTTGAAATTCGTAAACAGTCCCGCGCTCTCCCGGAATACCTTAAGGTTATGGATCACCTTGAAATTCCCAAAACCATACCTTCGGACTGGCTTCTGAAATCTGAAAACGGTACCCCCGGCGGTTGGTCCTATTCTTACTATTTGATAGATCCGCCAGAATATCTGAGCCTTATGCAAACCAAATTCACCGAGCTCGGCGGAAACCTGGAGCGGAAATATGTTGATCTGCACGAACTGAACGACCTTGATTACGATTTTATAATAAACTGTGCCGGACACAATGGCTTCAAACTGGAGCAGGATCTTAATCCACCTCAAATGGTCGGTGAATATCAAATTGAAGTTTTCACCGGTAATAAAGAAGCTCTGCCATATTCCTGCTCTTATTATCTTCAGCACTCTGATATAAACATTGAGGAAATTTTTGCATTTCCGCAACCCGGCAGACTCTTAATCGGTGGTGGTTATACCAAGTTAAATAACTCAAAATTTCCCGTTCCGGATCATGAAAGTAAATCAGATGCCGGGGTGCAAATCAACGGAACGCATTTACCCGAGTATCTTTTCTCCGAGATCACCAAGATGGTAAAACAAGGTTGGGGAATAGATCTTACCAACTATCCACTTGATGCCCGGATCGGTTATTATTCAACTTCTGTAAATATTACCGAAGTCCATTGGGATAATAACCATACCAGTCTGCTTCATAATTATGCTATGGGGGATATGGGATTCGGACTTTCATGGGGAAATGCAATGCAGTGTGTGAGAATGATTCAAAACAGATCATCGTTATGTAATCCTGAAAAAATTACCAGTGAACAAATTCTCAACACCCTCACCAGGGTGAGTGTAGTCTGAATCCGTTCCCACAAAAATTTTATCATTATCAGATATTGAAGTGCCCAAGCGGGTTACCTATCTTTAGGGTTTTCCAATTAATCAATAAACGCTATGAAACCGCTCTTGTTGATCATCATAGGAGGGGCTGTATTCTTAACCGGTTTTATTGGTGTCGGTCCGCTTGAAAGGTTGAGTTCTGAGGTAACGACTCGTTATTGGGAGGACGGCAAATCATTTACTTCCACATCCAGTTTCTATTATAAATTAGACGGGACGCTGGTGGTACGAACCGAAGAACCGGAGAATATGGTCATCAAAACCAACCGATTCGGTGAGATGTATATTTATTTCCCGGATGAAAATGTGGCCGAATATCAGCAAAATGCGGATCTCAGCTCCGAGTCTACTCAGTTTTATATTTTTCTTCAGGGGATGACTGATGATCTCGGACTCCGCACGGTAGGGTACGAGTTACAGCAAACTGAATTTGAAGACGGTCATCAGGTAACCTACTGGGATCCGCCGGAGGAACTATCTGATCAGGTTGGTATCACCAAACTGGTTCATCAGGATTATCGGCCGGTTTATCTTTCAGTCAGAAATCCGGAAGATGAGGTGACCCAGCGTACCTACTTTCATGATTATACTGAGTTGGCCGATCAGGAGTTTCCCGGGAGTATAACAACCATTGAATATGAATCGCCAAGGGATTCGACTGTCATGCAGACTCTGTTTAACGACATCCAATACAACGAGGCAGTTAACAGCTCTTATTTTGATTTTTCAGTGCCTGACGATGCAACCATAAGATCCCCGGATTCATGAAACTATTCATGGTATTAATTTTCGGAATCTTACTGAACCTCCCGGGTTATTCAGTCGGTCAATCATTTTCCGACGATCAAAAGCTCATTAGCCGGGAACTGGATCACCGATCCAAACAGCAAAGCCGGCCGGCCGATCAAGAACGGTTTTCCCCTGTCGGAAGAAATCTGGTAGAGCGGTATAACCCAATCTCTCTGTCTCTTTCTGCATCATTATATGCATATCGGCAATTTATATCACCACAGTTGGGAAGTAATTGTATTTATCATACCTCTTGTTCAACCTTTGGAAAAGAATCCATTAATATCCATGGATTTACAAAGGGGGTAATTCTGACCGCCGACCGTATCTCCCGCTGCAACAGAATTGCCGGCTCGGATGCCGCCTTCCACCGTATCGATCAGGATCGAGGTCAGATCCGCGATGAACCTACACGATATTAACAAGTGTCACTAAGAAATCACCAATACCTTCGTTGTGCTTTTCGCAAAAATGCCATGATCACTTTCTACACTGCGTTATTTTGGGCCTTCGAACGCTTTGATCCCGGCTTTTTTTCAGGACACTATGTGCTTTATTACAGACACTGATTACCTATGATTTGGCTTACCCTGATTGCATTAACCGGCATAAACCAAGAACTCGCAAGTAATTTCGTTCTCGCGGATGAGCCGAGAGCCGAAATCAGATTCATTCAGCATTTAATTGACCGGCAGTTTTGGGGAGATGCCATCTATGTGATCGAAGAGTTTGAAGAAAATGAATCGGATTGGCTTAACCGTAATCCGGATGCGGAAGACAGCCTTAATTTCCGGGCCGGATGGGCGGCATATAACCGTGAGCAGCTACAATATGCCGGAAATCGATTCGGCAAAGTTTCATCTGCCAGCCCCGATTACTACCAGGCCGGGTTTTACCGAAGTTACCTGTATGCCCATCTTTCAGTTCACGACTCCAATCCGGATTATCTCGATACGGCTGTCCGGGATTTGGAAAACCTGAATCCGGACCGGAAGATTCTTAAAGAGCTTCGATCTTTTGAACTTGCCGGGATGGCGCTGCTCCAAAGAGATTATGAACGTTATGCGAATCATGCCGATAAATTCACCGGTGATTTCTTTGCTTTTGCCGATCAGCAGGAAAACTTGCATGAGTATCATCACCAGCTCTCAAATGCCGGAGGCAAATCCCCGTTAGCAGCGGGTTTAATGTCTGCCGTATTACCAGGCAGCGGTAAGATTTATGCGGGCCGACGCGGTGATGGGATCTCAACCTTTCTGCAGGTAGCGGTATTCGGGTCCGTATTCGCTGAGAGCGCTCTGAATGCGGGATGGCAACACCCCCGCACATGGATCAGCGGTGGCGCATTCGGCCTGTTTTATACCGCCAATATATGGGGCAGTGTTGTATCCGTTCGAATAACTAAAGAAGAAATATATGAACAAGTTGATCAGCAGATTCTACTGGATTTGCATATTCCTCTGCGCTCCGTTTTTTAACTTCCTACAGGCTTCCGGGCCAAACCAATGGCTGGAATATATGAATGCGGGAGAATACCGGGCTGCATCGGTAGAAGCTGAACGAATTTACTATTACTCGGATGACAGGTTGCTGCGCTCCCAGGCCATACTTGCGCGCAGTTGGGCGTTAAAACAACTTGGGGAATACGGTCAGGCGCTGGATAATCTGCGCCGTGCATCGCTGCGCAATCTACCCGATGAGTTAGAATACCTATTCCATCATGAACGCACCCTTCTCCATTATTTAAAAGGTAACTGGAGTGATGCCCGCAATAGCCTGCAACAATTAAATCATTTTATAGATGACCCCGATCGGCAGCTCCTTTCAGGTTACATTGATATTCTATCTTTGATTGAGTTACAAAAATGGGACAAGGCACAAGAGGCGACCGGTAAATATTTTGATCAACTTGAAGTTCCGGCTTCAGTTGATTCAGTTTTTTACCGTGCCCCCCCTTCCTTAAAAAATCCGGACCGTGCCGAGCTGCTATCTACCTTTATTCCCGGCGCAGGACAGATTTATGCCGGAAGCTTTGGCGGAGGGCTCGGTAGTGCCGGGCTTCAGGTTTCTTCTTTGGCCTGGGGTGTATACAACGTTATTCATGGTTACTATTTCACCGCTCTGTTTACAGGGGGAGGACTTTTCCAGGCATTTTATTTCGGGGGGATGGAACAGGCTAAATCACTTGCACAAAATAAAAACGAAGCCCGCTCACAACAATATAATGCTGAGATATCTGCACGACTGCTAAATATTATTGAGCCCCATTTAAACAAAAAAAGGCGAACCATGAGTGATTCGCCTTTCGAAATTGATTAAAAAGTGTAGAGGATCAATTACCCGTCCACATAAAAAAGCTGTTATTGTTCACGTAAGCATCGAAGTTATTAGGTTCGATAACTTCTATAAGCAACATAATCCAGTCGATAGTGGCCACAATACCACATCCCCCTAAAGTGAAAATGTAACCGAGGCCAACACCAACACTGGTACCAAGATAGAATCGGTGAACGCCTACATAACCCAGTGTCCAGGCAAGGGCAAAGGCAATCCCCGGCTGTTTGCCATGGTCAGCTTCCTGTAAGGCAAAATTCGTAAACATATCTCCGGCAGTATCGAAACTCTCCATCTGCTCGGATGATGCAAACAGTTCATCCACTGCCTGGCTATCCACACTATAGCGCTCGGTAGCCTCAACTGTAGCAGCTAAACCCAAACAGAACGCAAAGACAAATAGAACTTTGTACAACTTCATAAACATCGTGATTTGATTAGTGATTTATTGATGATCTTTGCTTACTTACATCCATACCCTGGATTAAATAACAAAATAAACATTGCAAAATAAATATCTATCGAATATTTACTTCACAAGTTCATAAAGTGTACTTCGTAAAAATCACAAAAAACAGATCATATTAAAACCACTGACATCAATCGGTCGGGCTTTCTAAGCTTTTCGGGTTCAATGTGGTAATTTCCGGCACTTAATCAGCGTTTTGAAGAAAGGCATTGCGTGATTCTGAAGAATTAAAATAAACTTCCAGAGTAACTTTACAGCCTCTATAAAGGTTATGTGTATTATATGCCGGTTTTTTTAACAATCTTTTATGTTCCAATTCATAAAACAATGGAAAAGGAAAAGGTATAAGCAAGTTCAATTACGTGATGAGCAGATAAACACCCTTTTTACCGTTGCACCTTTAGCCGCTACACTCCCCTCCTCTTACCGCGGGAAATTTCTTGAAACCGTAACTATCCTGTTGCATGAAAAAAAAATTGAAGGTTGTGCCGGGCTGGAAGTCAATGAAACTGTTCAATACGTAATAGCCTCTCATGCGGCACTGCTTTTACTTGGTGAAATCAGCGATTATTACCCCGACCTTTATACGATACTGGTTTACCCAACGGCTTATATAGCTCCTGTTAATGATCACGAAGAAGGGGGGATTGTTGTCGAAGGTCGGGAGATGCGTTTTGGTGAATCGTGGGGGCAGGGTAGTCTCGTACTTGCCTGGGATGAAGTATCAATGGATGCAAAACGTCCAAACTCGGGCCGCAACCTGGTTATCCATGAATTCGCTCATGAAATCGATCAGGAGTTTGCTTTAACCGAAGAACCTACCCTGCTGAAGTTTCAGGAGTGGGGAGATACACTTATGCGCAGTTACCATCAGCATGTAGCGTATGTTGAAAAGGGCTATCCTACCCTACTTGATCCCTACGGAGCGGAAAACCCGGCTGAATTTTTTGCCGTTAGCACCGAGATGTTTTTCGGAAAGCCTGTGGAGTTCAAAAACCATCACCCGAAACTCTATAAAGAAATCAGCCGGATCTATAATTTAGACCCGGCTGACTGGAAGACAACAAAGGTTGGTATTTAATCTCTAATCAGGCAGTTACTCTTTTTTGGGAGCCTCTCCATCATCAGAACCGGAAGCAGAGTCAGATTTGTCACCGCTTTTGTCGGCTTGTCTTTTCGGTGCCGATGATTGAAGATTTTCAGCATCGATGCCTCCACGTTTTTCTTCGATTATTTCTGCATTCGATGAACCTGCATTATCTTCTTTTTTACCACCTTCCGCACCGGAAGTTTTTCCGGCATCGTGAAGCGCCTGCGGATTTTTAACCTGTCCGTTTTCAAACAGTTTAACTACTTCATCACCCAGCACAATCTCCTGCTCAACCAACATTTCAGCAAGCCTGTCAAAGGCTTTGCGATGTTCATTCAAAGTATCCACTGCTCGTTTGTAAGCATCTTCCAGAATTTTCTGTACTGATTTATCAACTTCACGGGCCGTTTCATCACTATATTCCCGCATGTTCCCCATCTGTTCACCGAGAAAGACCTCCTCGCGCTGTCCACCAAGGCCAATATTCTGGAAGGTTTCACTCATACCCCAATCCAGCACCATTTTACGTGCCAGTTTGGTTGATTGTTTGAGATCGTTTTCAGCCCCGCTGGTTGCCGTATTAAAAACGATTTCTTCAGCAGCTCTACCACCCATCATAACGGCAAGCCGGTCGAGCATGTACTCACGCCGATAGATGTACTGTTCCCGTTCCGGAAGCTGTTGCGTAACACCCATGGCTTTACCACGAGGCACAATGGTGACTTTGTGGACCGGATCCGAATGAGGTAGTACAGCTGCCACAATAGCGTGCCCCGCTTCATGATAAGCGATCAGACGTTTTTCCTCCTCATCAAGAACGATTCCCTGTCGCTCAAGCCCCATGAGTACCTTATCCCAAGCACGGTCGATATCTTGCTGGGTGATTTTTTCACGCTTATCCCGTGCAGCCTGAATAGCACCCTCATTCATAAGATTCTCGAGATCAGCGCCACTAAATCCGGGGGTTCCTTTTGCTATGCTGGAAAGATCGATATCATCGGCCAGGGGCTTATTTCGGCTGTGTATCTTCAGAATAGCTTCACGATCTTCTTTGGTCGGTAAGTCAACGGTAACCTGTCGGTCAAACCGGCCCGGACGCAACAGCGCTTTGTCAAGAATATCCGGACGGTTGGTAGCCGCCATTACAATCACGTTTTCTGAAGGCTCAAAACCGTCAAGTTCGGCCAGTAATTGGTTAAGAGTTTGTTCCCGCTCATCATGTCCACCGCCGACTCCGGCTCCCCGGCGACGACCGATAGAATCAATCTCATCAATAAAAATGATACTGGGGGCATTTTCCCGGGCATTCTTAAACATATCACGAACACGCTTGGCTCCAACCCCTACGAACATTTCCATGAAGTCAGACCCGGTGATCGTGAAAAACGGAACATTGGCCTCTCCGGCCACCGCACGAGCCAATAATGTCTTACCGGTACCCGGAGAACCCATCAACAGAACGCCTTTGGGAGGTTTTACTCCAAGTTTCTCAAAGCTGCCGGGATCGCTCAGATATGTTACAATTTCCTGTAATTCAGATTTGGCTTCACGGGCTCCCGCAACATCTTTAAATGTGGTTTTCTTCTTCCCTTCGCCCGGCTTGTGCAGTTTCGCCTGACTTTTGCCAATGCTGAACATCCCCTGGCTCTGCCCTTGCATACGTCGGAGAAACGACCAGCCGATCAGTAATAAAATCAGAAACGGAAGCGTACCGAAGAGCAGATACCACCAAAGTATATTGCCTTCGGGCTGTGTGTAAATAACCACTCCTTTTTCATCAAGTATGGCGAATAATTCATCATCACCAAAACTCGGAACGTGGGTGTAAAACTCGGTGATTTTCCTGGTTTCATCATCGGGAGTGGTTCGCTCAATGGCTTCTTTAAACTTTCCTTCAATTTTTTCGCCCTGAACTTTAATCTCTTCAACATTATCCGCTTTCAGTTCACTGCGAAAGGTGGTGTAGTTAATCTCGGTTGGTCCGTATAAGCCACCGGTTACATTGTAAATAAGCCAGCCACCGAGCAGTACGACAATCATCAGGTAAAATAACATAATCCGGTTACCCCCCATTGGCTGCTGGGGTTGTTGGTCCGGATCCTGACGATTTTCGTTATCCTTTTGGGGTGATCGGTTATTGTTTTGACTCAATTGTATTGCAATAGGTTACAGGTGAAACTTTACTTATTCGAAACGGCCGGTATGCGTAACAATTACATCTCCATTACCGAACCCAATTTCATATTAATGAAAATTCTGTTTTACTGATAAAGATTCCTGAAAGTAAAAATCAGGTATTCTCATAACATTATTATTGATAATATTAGTTGAAATATAGACTTATGAAACGGCGACTGTGACGCAGGCAATTTTTATTCCCGCTATAGAGCCGTCATCCCAGAATTAACGTACGGCATTACGGGTTATTCGATCAGGAAAAAATGCATGGCGATGTTTCGTGATTTACATCGTTAATGCGCTTTCCCGTTTACTCGCTACAACAAAAAGGCCGAATATAAGCAAAAACACGGCAATGATATAAGCGATAATATTCGGAAATATCAACAATAGCAGAGCAGCTGATAGCGGAATGATGGCCATCAATGAAAAGCCGATACTAATCAGCAACGAAAAACCAAAAAAGAACAGAAAAAAAGCAAATATAAACGGTATAGCTTCCGGGAAGATCAAAATAAACACCCCGGATAAAACCGATAATACTGTTATGACGGAGCCTGCTCCGAAAAAATAGAAAATCAGACCCATCGCAAGTAAATACCCGCCGGCAAAGTAGTATACCAGCTCGGGCCACATAAGAATTGCAGCTCCTGAAATAATGGCGATAATGGCGTGGGTATCAGACCGGTTGCTTTCACCCGTTCGTAATTGAAAATGAAATCTGTTAGCCATTTCCGATAATTTTTGTTGATCACACTTCAAGTTTTCTTACCGCACCAAAGGCTAACATCTGAAATTCTTGCGAATAATTATAATTCTACAGTGAGAATCTGATCCTTATGGTACTGCTTTATCAGATATCTAAACCTTGCTTTTCATCTTCAAGGGTTTTCCCATGAGGCGCCGCCTTACCCTCATCGTCAATTCGCACAAAAACCAGTTTATCGATTCTGATAATTTCTTGCTTGGTGTACTTATTTCGTACTAAACACCGCATGGTTATAGATGTACGCCCCAGTCCTGTTGTCTCTAAACCAATTTCAACCACATCTCCAAGCTTAGCTGAGCTTACAAAATCAATTTCTGAAATATATTTCGTCACTACTTTGTGCTGATCCAGTTGGCAGCCGACATAAATGGCCGCTTCTTCGTCAATCCATTGTAACAAGGTGCCTCCGAACAATGTACCGCCGGGGTTAAGGTCCTGAGGCTTAACCAGTTTTCTACTATAAAAATTCATATATCAAATACTTTACTTGTGGCTACATGAACAGTATTGCTACTCTATATCGTACGGTCAATAAATTTGTTGCATTCACAAACCTTCTTCGGGGCCTAATATATGAAGGCTTTTTATAACTAAAACTTTTGACCGAGATCAAGGCCAGAGAATATTAAAATCCCGATTACACAGAGATCGTTCAGAATGAAATTTTGCAAAACTTTCTGCAATATGAATCGAACACTTCCGACCATACCTGCCAGGAAAGTATTACTCTAAAAATATATCCGTACACCAACAATTTTAACTCCTGTAAAATGTTATTAGATTTGGAATTAATATATGAAGTAGGTTAAGGGTTAACTTACTTTTATTGAGGGCCTCCTGTGGCAGCGGGAAAGCCCTCACTTGTTTCAATAAACTATTCTGATAAGCCCCGCCGCTTCCGACTTCACTCTCACACTTACAGTATCATATATATTTATTGAGATGCAGAATTGCCTGCTACCTGATAACTCCACTTCCCCTATCATACTATATAGTTTATTATGGAAGTGCCATTCCACCCAGGCACTTAAGTCACCGGCAGGAATTTGGTAATTACCAGCTCCAACTGAAAGTTCTGTTCCATCACATGTTGCAAAATAGCTGTCGGAATGCTGTATTTAATCAGTAACAACAGCACGTTCCCTGCCAGGCAAATAGAATACTAAGGGCTGTTTGAAAAATAAATTTTTGAAATTGGCAGCCTAAATAATTCATACAAGTTTTTGACAAACATGTCTTTTATACAGCCTCTTAGCTTCAGAAATCAGGTACTCAAAATGCGGTGATATTCCAGACCATGCCCACTCCGATGGCGGATCACTATTGCAAAGGAGACAGAATATTGATTCGATTACAGTTGTGGAATCAACTAACCTTCAGTGGCCGATACATTTTTATTAAAACCCTTGCTTGCCAATAATAACAAGTAGACCAACGGCTCCCGGGGATATGGGCGTTTACGGCGTGGTGTCATAAGCTCCGTGGTTATGCTCCAGGCAGGTTAAATAAAAACCTTTTTAAACACCTCAATCACACGGTCCAAGTCCTGATCATCCACTTCGAAATGGAATGTGGCGCGAATGGTTTCAGGTCCGAACGGCACCATTCTGACGCCATGCTCGTGTAACTGAGCGAGTGCCTGATCTACAGGCCGATCTTTGACATCAAACAGAACGATATTGGATTCCACTCGCTGCGAATCAA
>SLQI01000290.1 GCA_007131535.1 Balneolales bacterium
CCGAAGGCATCTGGTCAATCAAAGGCAGATTCTGATCCTTTTCTGAAATCACCGGATTTTCGACCGGCCACTCGATATCAAGCTGAGGGTCATCCCATCGGATGCCGCGTTCAGCCTCCGGTTTATAGTAATCACTGCATTTATATGAGAAAAAAGCTTCATCCGATAATACACAGAAACCGTGGGCAAACCCCTCCGGAACATACAGCGTATGTAAGTTTTCTCCGTTCAGCCTTGCTGATACATACTGCCCGAAGGTAGGTGAGCCGATTCGAATATCTACGGCAATATCGAGGATTTCACCATAGGGACACATCACCAGTTTGGCCTGTGATTGGGCAATTTGATAGTGTAGTCCTCTAAGTGTACCCTTTACCGACCGGGAGATATTATCCTGTACAAATTCTTCTCCGATTCCTGCTTTCATAAACTCCGAACTCCGGTACGACTCAGCAAAAAATCCGCGGTTATCTCCAAACTTGCGAGGTTTAACCAGTATTACATCGGGGATGTTAGTGGGTTCAAATTCAAACGGCATGCAATTTAATCAAGTTTAAGTCTCGGGTCGCGCAGCAGGTTTTGGACACCCTCCTGCCAATTTATTATCCGGCTACCCTCAAACGTTCGTATAAAGCCGGTATCCAGTTTTGAAAAATACGGGCGCGGGGCTTTGACACCAAATTCTTTGGTCGTAACCGGCACTATTCGCGTATCCGAGTCAGCCACACGCATTATTTCGGCAGCCAGCTCATACCAGTTCACCAAACCGCCGGAGCTGAGATGAACAGTTCCATGAAGTCCGTGCTGCATCAGACACACCGTATTACGAACAACATTATGTGCAAAAGTAGGTGACCCGAACTGATCATTAACCACCTTGATTTCATCCTTGGTACGGGAAAGCTTTAACATCGTTTTGATGAAATTATGGCCATACACTCCATTCAGCCAGGAGATCCGCATGATCATGTGTTTATCCGTAGTTTCCCGAATCGCCTTTTCACCTTCCAGTTTGGAGAGACCGTACTGGTTAACCGGCTCTGTGGATGCTTTTTCATCGTACCCTCTCGGATAGCGGCTCTGATCTTCTTTCTTACCCGGAAATACATAATCCGTGGAATAGTGAACGAATACAGTATCATGACGGGCAGAAGCTTCGGCAAGATGCCGTACACCATCTCTGTTTACCCGCATGGCGAGCTCAGGGTTATCTTCGGCTTCATCAACTGCGGTATAAGCTGCGCAGTTAATTACAAAATCCGGTCGTTCGGCATCAAACAGCGCATCTACAGCCTGCCGGTCGGTGATATCCAGCTTGTCTGAGCTGACACCGGTAAACGGGATACCCCGCTTTTCAAACAAGTAGCGCCATTCGGTGCCAAGCTGCCCACTATCACCGATAAGTAACAGCTTCTCTTTCATAGTGATTAATCCGGGTTTTTATACATCAACTCATTTGCACGGCGATAAGATTCCGGAGTACCGGCATCGGTCCACCATTCATCAAGAATTTCGTATTTCAGTTCACCATCCCTGATGTATTGATTGTTCACATCGGTAATTTCCAGCTCCCCCCTGCGGGAAGGCGTCAGGGTTTTAATGTAATCAAATACTTTGGCATCATACATATAAATACCGGTCACGCAATATTTTGACTTCGGCTGTTCCGGCTTTTCCTCTACCGAAACGATACGATCCCCCTGAATTTCAGCAACCCCATATCGCTCGGGGTCCGGCACTTCTTTAATCAACAACTTGGCTCCGTTGCCATCATAACTCTGTACGGCATCCTTTAAGGAAGATTTGAAAATATTATCCCCCAGGATTACAGTAACCGGCTCTCCTGAGGCAAAATGCTCAGCAAGACTCAATGCCTGAGCAATTCCTCCCGCCTCATCCTGCACTTTATATGTAAACTTACAGCCGAACTCCCAGCCTGACCCCAGCAGGTTTACCACATCCCCCATGTGTTCGGTACCGGTGACGATCAGCACTTCTTCAATACCACATTCAACCAGCTTCTGTATCGGATAGTAGATCATCGGTTGATTGCCGACCGGCAGCAAATGTTTGTTGGTTACTTTGGTAAGCGGATACAGACGAGATCCTGTTCCTCCTGCGAGAATTACACCCTTCATAAAATTTTGTTTTATTCAATTCACTATTAAGTGCCCAAGGTACCGATATTGATGTAAATATTCAGGAGGGAAATTGCGGGTTCCAAAAGCCTGTCACACCTGTTTAAAGACCCTCGGCACTTTTGCTGCGATCCGGGTGAGCAGCTCATAGGTTATGGTTCCGGAAGCCTCAGCCAGAATTCTGGCATCATTTGCTTCGGCACCGAGTACCGTTACCGGTGTTCCGGGCTCAACCGGATCATCCGAAAATAACATGGTATAGTCCATGGTGATTGTACCGCAGACCGGCAACTCATTCTCTCCGACCCGGTAGCTGATTTTACCTGTAAGATTGCGCGGAAGTCCATCGGCATAGCCCACCGGCACAGTCAGCAGCCAGCCATCCCGATCAGCTTCCCATCGGGCCCCGTAGCTGATGGTTTGCCCCTTTTTCAACGGTTTACACTGAACAACTTTTGATTTCCACGATAGTGCCGGAGTTAACTCGTCCCTGGGATTCGGCCCCGGATCATAGCCATACATACCGATTCCGTGACGCACCAGTGTTACATCGGATTCATAATGATAAAGGATTCCACCGGTATTGTGGATATGGCGATCCCATTCGGCGGGAAACCGGGCAGATATTTCCCGGAATAATTCCAGTTGATGTTTTGTTTTTGCCGAATCCGGATCATCGGAACAGGGAAAGTGACTCATAATACCCGACACCCGAATATTACTTTGCTTCAGAGCGTTTTGTACTTCATCAACTTTGTCAGGTTGCAGCCCCAGCCGCCCCATGCCGGTATCGAACAACAGATGAGCGTTTACTCCATCAGGCAGAATCGGTATCAACTCCGGATGGCTGATTACAGCCGTGAGATTATGGTTTTCATACAACGGTGCCGTTTCTTCATCGGGTACTCCGAACACCATTATGTTCTCACTAATACCGGCATTTCTCAATTCGACAGCTTCCGCGACATTGGCAACGCCAAACCAGGATACTTTGCCGGAAAGCGCCCGAGCCACCTCAACAGCACCATGACCGTAGGCATCACCTTTAACCACTGCCATTTGTCGTGTGCCGGCAGCGGTCAAACTGCCCAGCCATGTAACATTGTTTTGTATCGCCTGCAGATCAACTTCCACATAAGAATGCCGGGTGACCGGCACCTTCTTCAATTGTCCCATTTTTGTTTTTGCCTGATTCAGGATTTGCGTTCCAACAGCCAGAACCTCATTTCGTTGGCATCACATAAACCAAGAAAAATATTGTTCTGAAATACCGGCACATATTCTGCATTAAATTCCAGTGCGGGATGATACGTGTTGTAATCATTGATTTCAATGTAATCTCCCGTTTGCGGATTTCGGACATACGGGGTAAAATCGGTTATCAGATCAGTAACGGTCAGATCCGAGCCGTAGATCACTCCATTCATCCGCTGATTTTCGATGTTGGGGATGATGCTTTTTCCCACATATGAATTACCGACGGCTTGTATTTCTTCAATCACGTCGGTGGGTTTGTGTTCACCGTCAATTCGGTATATCAACTCTGAAAAACGGGGCTTATTGACGAGCTCATTACGCCCGGTTAATGCCGTATAGCCAAGATAGAGCGCTAACAGCCCGATCCACATCGTAATATTGAGGCTTACCATAAATACCGAAACTCCGGTGGCAACAAACAGCAACGCAATGAAAACAGAGCTGGACTGGAAGGTCAGTACAGAAGCATAATGAAACCGCTTCTGATACGACCAGATAACGGCCCTTAGCGCACGCCCTCCGTCCAGAGGGAAAATGGGAAGTAAATTAAATATTCCCAGAAGCAGGTTCATCACGAAGGTAAATTGTGCAAGCAGATGAATATGGCTGTGGTAGGGCTCGATCTGAATCATCACCAGGTAACTGGCTCCGGCAATCAAAAACGAGGCCGCCGGA
>SLQI01000465.1 GCA_007131535.1 Balneolales bacterium
ATGGCAGGCAAGTTGCTTGAACAAGCGAATCTTCAATGTTTAATCTGTAATTTTCAATTTATCGAAAACGGGATTAAACCCATCACATATTTCAAAATGCCTAACTGCGACAATTGAGTATTGAATTTGGGTTTATAGCATTATCAGCCTCAAGACAGAAATAGGTCAGTATATTTCTTGCAGGAAGCCATGGTACTTATGAAATAGTAATCAACCTCATTAATATAAAAAGATTGCAAAATATTTGTTGAGTTACATATGACCATTTTTCAAATTATCCTGTCCATTCTGCTTCCTCCTTTTGGAGCTTTTATTGCCATAGGAATAAGCGGAGCATTTTGGTTAAATATACTTTTAAATCTGCTTGGGTACTTGCCCGGTATTATTCATGCTATATGGTTGATAGCCAATAATTAATAATTACAATTTTGAAAGCAATTTGGATTTGATAAAGATAGACGTTTCGGAGTGCGCTCATGTTAAAACATTCAAACCCCACCCAAAGAAAATAACATCATGAAAAAAGCAATTGGTGCGGCCTGTTTAGTTGTCGGAATTATACTGCTCATTTTCGGATACAATGAGTATACCTCTATTTCTTCAGATATTTCTGAAGCTTTCACCGGGTCTCCTACCGATAGCAGTGTTTGGTATCTGACCGGAGGTGGAGCTGCTTTTGTAGTCGGAATCATACTTTTGGTATCAAAAACATAGAAAGCGTGCGCATCACAAATATCGAAAAGTGTATTCGGGTTATCATCTCGTGGTTGTCCGGATGTACTACCTCAAAGCTCGCGGGCTGATGTATAAAATCAACCTGAAGACCATCATTTTATCCGTAATAGGATTATTCTTCCTGTATTTAAATGGTACGCTATTCTTCTTCAATGCAACCCCGGAATCAAAGCGGATTACAACACCAATAGAGAATTCCTATTCTGTAAAAGACCCGGCTTTCAGAACGAATAGCGGTATATTCACCTGTCGTCGTTGGGTTGATGGAAATGAGGCTATTGTTATGAGCAGGGGTGAAGATATTTTCGATGCCATGTATGAGGATATCCGGAATGCAGGCAACACGATCTCTAAAGAAACCTTTGTATATCGCGGGGAAGCGGTTGCAACTACAATGGCTTATGAACTTGCAGATGCTTCACAGCGAGGGGTTAATGTTCATTTCATTATGGATTATGCAGGGTCAGCAGAAGCAACCACCGAGCAGTTGAACATGATGAAGGATGCCGGAGTACACCTTGTTCGATGGCGGAGACCATCCTGGTATCAATTGTCGAGATTTAATAATCGAACCCATCGGAAGCTATTGATAATAGACGGTGAGGTGGCTTATACCGGGGGGGTAACACGGCTGATGAATGGCTGTTTGACCTGGAAAGATCTTCTTGAAGTCGGTATCGAGATGTACGAATATCAGCCGGTCATGTATCATGCAAAGCTGATGATCGTAGACGATTACTTTGTAACGATGGGCTCAACCAATTTTGATAACCGGTCTTTCCGGTTGAATGATGAAGCCAATGTCAGCATTCTGGATGAGGGTTTCGTCCTTCGGGTGGCAGAACGGTATGAGGAAGATTTGGCAAACTCCGAAAGAATGACCCTGGAGGAATGGAAAAATCGTTCCTCATTTCGTAAGGCTTACGGTTGGGTGATCACCAAACTGATAGGGGGGTATTTGTGAAAAAGCAGCCGCAACAGGGTGGATTTTCACAATGGAAATATCTATTTCGATTAGCTAATACATGTAAAACTCCTAAGCAAATAACTTCTGCACTGAAGCTCCGGTACTGTAACCATACTATGGTACAAACCTTGCAGGATGGCCCATGTATATTCACTGTCAATTCCCATTTTAGTTATGAATAAAACAATCAAATACATATTAGGCGGTATTCTGGGTGTGGCTATCCTTATTGTGTTAGTGGTGATGTTTCGTCTCAATACGATAGTGAAGTCGGGTATTGAAGAAATCGGGACAGAGATGACCGGCACGGCTGTTACTGTTGACCGGATAATTATCTCACCGTTTTCCGGAAAAGGACAGATCAGAGGATTTCGCGTAGCTAATCCGGAAGGATATGATCACGAATACGCTTTTGAAGTAGATGATTTTACAATTGAACTGGAAATTCTCTCAGTTTTCTCAAAAGAGGTAATGGTTAACGAGCTCGTAATTACCACACCGGCCATTGTTATGGAGCAGAAGTTGCTTGGTAACAACATCAATTCAATTCTCGGAAATATCCGCAGTGTATCGGCCGGGGAAACGACTGATAAGCAACTTGTAATCGAGCGTTTTTTATTGACCGACGGAACGGTGGATATGTATATGGATATTGGCGGAGAACGATCAGTCCATGCTGAAATAGAAACAATTGAACTCAGCGACCTTGGCAGAGGAGGCGAGCAGGAGGCCGTTGAAAATATCATTCAGGAAATTGCTGAACGAATAGCCCGGGAAGCACTACGGGTTGCCGCACAGCACGGAGGAGAAGAGGTCCTGGATGCCTTGCGGGACTTGTTTGATTGAACTCTGAACACCCTTCGTATTTGTACATATTTTAGCTAAATCCAAATCACTATAGATCTTAAAAAAGTTGTACCACCTGCTGGGATAAAGACTTTTTCTGAACTATGGTCGTATTCGGTTTTATCCGATAAAAAGCGTGCTTTGCTTTCATATAATCGGAAATAAGAAGAATCTGAATAAAACTACTTGAGGTGATAAACATGCCCAGATTAAAAACAAAAGGTTAATGGAATATTATAAAAGGGAATAAGAAAAAAGGGAGATTCCAGCGAACCGTAGGAAAAGGCACAAGTGCTATTTCGAAAACGTTTAAAAAATTACCGGCAGGTAAGCAATTTGCAGTAGAGACAAGAATTAAGTAAAGCTCAGGGTGACAGCTATAAATTTATCATGCTGAGCTTACTTGTCTCGATCTCGATGCCTGGTAAAACATTATAGCAAGGCATTAATGGCTATTCAGATCAATTATGAAAGCTGAGTTGATCTAACACGTACTCTCCTCATTCAGTTACTTTTTACTTTACAAATTAAGATCTTTCTGCGTCCGATACACCGTACCGTTAAAATAAGCCACATATTCGGATTTTTGATTCATCACACTTACCCGGTAGTGGCCGATCCGGTTGGAGGCGCTTAATTCTTCGGCTATGGCGATTAGATTGTCACCGGCTGAGACTTTGTCGGTATAGCTGATGCTGTTTTCTACCGACATCGCAATGCGGCCATGGGAGTTGGCGGCAAACGCCATAGCGCTATCGGCCAGGGAAAATGCGATGCCACCGTGGGCGACGTGAAACCCGTTGGTCATCTCTTGCCGGACTTCCATCCTGAGCTTACAGTATCCGGGATCAACATCAATAACTTCGATACCCAGCCACTGGCTGAAGGCATCGTTATCGAGCATGTGCTGGACGTATTTGTTGTTCATGGTGTGAGGATTTGGAAACCGCGGATGGGCGCGGATTTGTACGGATTATTTAGTGTCTGTAAGAAAACGTCAATATTGGCGCTCCACTCGTTCCAAAAATGCTCATGTACGCTCTGAACATTGTGCTTTTTGGGAGCTTCGCGCGCCTTGATCTTGGCGTTTTCTTACGACACTAACACTTTTCTTACAGGCACTATTTAATCAGGTGACTTTGGTTTTCAATATAAAATGCAGAACTAATAGTGCTAAAACTTAAAAATCCGGCTTATTTCAGCTTTCTGATCGTTTTGTATATTGAACAGTAGAGCATTATCAAACATAGCAGGTCATGGCTGAAGTTACCGGTCAACTTACGGAAGACGAAATTGAAACGATCAAAAAGCTGTTGAATCGTCATATTACGGGTAACTGATGCTGCTCCCCAAAGTTTGTTACTGATCCATAATACATTCTTGTAAAGATGAAAAGGTAAAATCCTGTGGAGAGGTTGAATTACCAGCTTGGTCACTGATCGGCAGAGGAACGGCTGACCTTGTCGTCTGCCCGCCCGTTATGCACTTCGACCGGCTTCCTGGCCTCGTCGCGCCGGCGC
>SLQI01000339.1 GCA_007131535.1 Balneolales bacterium
AGATTGCGGATCAAAATACTCGAGTTTCTTGCCGGAATACTCTTTATGGCGGGAAAGGTCAAAATCGGTACGGTTGTGCACGCCTTCCACTTCTTTCCAGCCGAACGGGAAATCGTATTCAATATCGGCTGCATCTTTAGCATAGTGGGCAAGATGATCGGGCGGATGATCTTCCATGCGCAGTTTTTCGGGACGGATGCCCAACTCCAAAAACCAGTTGAAGCGCTCTTCGCTCCAGCGTTTGTACTCGGCTTCATCCTGCCCCGGCTCCACAAAATACTGCATTTCCATCTGTTCGAACTCCCGCATCCGAAAAATAAACTGCCGCGCAACGACTTCGTTGCGAAACGCCTTGCCGATCTGGGCTATGCCGAACGGTACCTGCTGGCGTGAAGTGTTAACCACATTCTGGAAATTGACATAAATTCCCTGCGCCGTTTCCGGACGGAAATATACGGCTTCGTCTTCTCCTTTGGCAGTGGCCCCGAACTGCGTCTGGAACATCAGATTAAACTGGCGGACTTCGGTCCAGTCAAACGCTCCGGAATCGGGCGAGCGGATTTCTTCTTCCTGAATAATTTCATACAGATCTTCATTCAACCCTTTGCGTGTACCGGCGGTATCCAGCTTTTCCTGAACTTCTTTGGCGCGATCCTCTTTGCCGTTTTGCCGGAGCTTATGGATGTAGTCTTCAATTAGTGTGTCGGCGCGGTACCGCATCTTAGACTGGCGGTCGTCGATCATCGGGTCGTTAAAACTCTCAACGTGACCGCTGGCCTCCCATACTCTCGGGTGCATCAGGATTGCCGAATCCAGCCCTACGATGTTATCGTGCTTACGGGTCATGGCATTCCACCACATTTCATTGATCCGGCGCTTGAGCTCCACCCCGAGCGGACCGTAATCGTAAACGGCTCCAAGTCCCCCGTATATTTCGGAAGATTGAAAAATAAAACCCCGTGCTTTGCTCAGTGAAACAATTGTATCCAGCTTATCAAGATCTGCCATGTAATATTTCAGAATGATTTAAAAGGTTTGTGTTCAGGCGGCGAAATATACCGAGAATATCGCCCTATTTACAATACTGTGGTTGTTGTGGTTATTAGTGCCTCTAAGAAAATCCCAATACCTGCGTATCGCTCGTCCCCATAATGCTTCTGAACACTTTGCAGACTCTTCTTTTTGGTTCCACGCGTGTTTGATATTGGCGTTTTCTTAAAGACCCTAATTATTCACTACGAGGAGCGTACTGCTTGCGTATATTTGATCTGCCTGCTTTGCCGGTTTCATCAAAAATCAAAGAGAAAAAAAAGTACTGTTGCTACCTAACAAGTGATCACCCCCGGGGTTAAGCCGCCAATACCTATTTACCTTAGCTCCACGCTCTTACTCACGCACTTCCTCTTCCACCTTCATCACTACTACCGTAATGTCATCGGCCAGTTCGTAGTTGCTGAATTCCAGTATTTTTTTGCGGATGATACTGCACATTTCAGCCGCAGAGAGGTTGGAGCTATCCATCCACTTGATCAGTTTTTTGATATAATCATAGCCCAGAAACTTACCGTTATCCGCCCGGGCTTCCGGAAAACCGTCCGAATAAAAAAGCAACACATCTCCCGGTTTGAGACTCACCTCTTTGGATTTGTAATTAACATCTTCCCGTACTCCCAGGGGCAGGCGCGGATCGTTGGCATCCAGGAATTCCACTTCATTACCGCGCTTTAGAATGGGTTGTGAGTTTCCGGCATTGGTGTAGGAGAGTTTGCCGTTTTTGAGGTTATACTCGGCAATCAGACAGGTGACAAATGTCTGCGGGTGGGTTTTCTCCCGGAGGATAGAGTTGACCTTAGACATTGCCGAATGGGCGCGGTCGGTCAACATCCGCGAGAGCAGCAGCCCACTGGTGAATATAGCGGTGATGGCAGCCTGCATCCCTTTTCCGCTCACGTCTACAACAGCTACTTTGAACTGTGTGGGTACCCCGTTTTCCGTTATCACATCGTAATCAAAATAGTCGCCGCCCACTTCCAGAGAGGGGATAAAAAAACCTTTTACATCGAGCCCTTCTACTTTGGGCTCCATGGAGGGCATCAGCGTAAGCTGAGAGTCATGCGCTATTTGGATTTCTTTTTCATACCGGTGGCGTTTCGCCAGTTCTTCTTCATATTCCGGTCGGTAGCGATCATACTCTGCGGATTCAAAACCTTTGGCACCTGCTATCAGGCCGAATAAGAACGGCAGACCGAGAATCCCAAAGGTAGTCCAGATTAAATTATTTAATCCGGGATCTTCAGCGCCCCACATACTAAGGGTATATAATAGGATACCGACTACGCTCCAGCCTATCAGAAGTGTTACCAGACCTATGTACCTGAAAATAAACAATGAGGTGGCAACCAGGGTTGCCATAACCAATGCCTCGTTCATTACACTCTCCGCACCAATTGATACAACGCCCCAGAGAAATGCGATAAAAACCAATGTTAAAACCGGTATGCCAGCAAGAAAGTAGAGTGCGTCCCGCTTTATGAAAGAGTTGAGGATGCTGCCCACTATTACTATGCTGCAAAGCATATAAAAAACACTGGTAAATATACCGGATACGATGATACTGACCGGCGAAAATGTACTTGAAATCAATTCCGATCCGTATATCCCCATGCTGAACAAGTGGTAATGGCTTTCGGTTGCGTAGAGTGTGATAGCCAGCACTCCCAATATCAACCCGCCGGAGAAATAGCCGGTTAAAATGGCCCGTCCGGTATTTCTTGTGAAAATCCGGCCTTGCCAGATATTATCCACAACTTCAATCTGGTGTTGTTTCTGTTGTCGGGCAAATGCTTCCCAGCTTATATAGGCAAGTGCAATCACCAGACTGAATAAAAATGCATTTAATACCTGGCTGAGGATATAGGCTAAATAAGCCTCGCGCTCGATATTGGGAAATAGGCCATGCAGATTATAAAGTGTGCTTATAAAGCTGATCACAAAAAATAACCCTATTACCAATGCAACCCGGTTCCACTCAATCTGGCCTTTAAAAATATTTCTCAATCCGGCTACGAGAATAGTAATGCCAAGAAAAAATATGACGAAGTAAACCAGGCTGATTTCATAAATTGTGGTTTCATTCCTGTCGCTGAGTGTGGTTTGCTCCTGTTCAGCATACCGGCTGTACCAGGAAATTAAACTCCACTTTCCATCGTCAATTTTTACTTCCAATTCCAACTGTCGGGGTGAGCCTGAAATATCCGACAGGTTTTGCCAGATAACGGTTACCGAATCAGAGTTGAATTCAAATTCATCGTCTTCCGGACTTTCCAGAAAGATATCCTGACCTGCCGCTTTGATGGTATCGATGGCAAAATCAGCAGGGTCATATCCAATGTGGAGTTCAATAAACTCCTCTGCATCATTCAAAAGCCAGTGTCGAAAATCCGGGCGGCTGCCGAGCGCAGTTTCGGTTTGTATGGCAAGCACTTTTCTGCCATGGTGATAGTCAATAATTACATGGGCGTAATTTTGCCGGATAGCTTGAAGCGGATCAGCTTGTCCAAAGACCGGCTGTTGATCAGAATCCAGTATGATCGTCTTCCATCCGGTGAGCGGATACCCCATTCTATTCAATAAGCCCGGAGAGGTGTTATCATTGGCCGCCCTGATGTTTTTATACAGCTCATTCCGCTGTTCATAAACGGTCACAAAAGAAGGATTGTCCAGCTCTTCTCCAAAATAGGAAACCAATGCGGAAGTATGCTCTTCTATTGATTCAGCAGACGGGTCAACAGGTACAGCTCCGTGGAAATCTATGACCGGCCGCAGACCAAGAAATGCTGCGAGACCTAAAATTCCGGCAAACGTCAATGTTGTGGTTAAGTTCAGCTGCAAACCGGTATGGATTGTTTATTCTGATTGACTAATCAAAGTTGATCGAAGCTTACGAAATCACCGGCAAATTGTTTACCGGTTTATGATCCCACCGCTGAGCCCTCTCAAATGATTTTATGGATAGATAACATTAATTACAAACACGATCTGCATATCCAGCAAATCCCCGACTTGCA
>SLQI01000367.1 GCA_007131535.1 Balneolales bacterium
ATAAAACAAATTACCTCAATTACCTTTGTACAACAATATTGGTTACTCGTGGCAGCCAAAACGTGAACAGGTGTTAACAAACCTGTCACGTTGTCTTGGATTCGACTTTTTCAGCCAGTGGTTGCTTCGGCGGAATTGCCACCATTGTTCCTATCAGCACCCTTGAACTTTGAACTGCCTTCAGCTTAGGAGGTATGATTTTATTTTTAAAAAATGTAAATATGAGTTGACATAAATTTTCTTTTTTATAAAATAATCGAATAGTTCTGTTAATCAAGAACTTAACATCTGAGAGGTGACTTTTTAAGAAAGGAGATTACTTTGTCTTCTATTAAATCAAATCTGTTTAGTGTTGCCATTATATTACTATTCGTACTTAGTGGTTGTGATTTATTTACTGATATGAATGACGAAGAACCTGAAGAACATGAACCACGGGCGGCGTACAACTATCAGTGGAGTGAGCCGGAGTATGTTTCCACCGGTTTGCCTAACAGAGTGATCTATCCGGATATGGTGATTCACCGGGAGCGTAAGAAGTTTGCCTGGGGACATACGGTGGAAGACGGGTTAGATCCGGAGGATATTTACAATCGAGTCTACGATGGTAGCTGGGAGGAGCCGGAAAATATATCCAATAGCATCTATGAAAGTTCGCATACGGTTCTTGAAAGAGCTCCGGATGGCACCCTGCATCTTGTTTGGGCGGAAAACCGGACGGATGAACAAGACGAAGATCAACCACCCCGGCCTACCGGACCCGGCAGTGATGCGGATGTGATATTATATTCTAATAATGCAGGAGGCAGCTGGCAGGAACCTGAATTGCTCTACGATGCCGGTACCAATGATTTCTTTTTTCCACCTTCGTCTATAGGTTTTGATGAAAATGATAACCCGCATGTCGTTTTCACAGCTTTTGATGCTGCTAATGAGTATGCTATGTTTTATATGAACAAAACCGGCGGGGCGTGGTCTGAAGTAAAAAAAATACAAAACAGAGCGAGTTTAGCAGATTTGACCATGAGTCGAAATGGAACCATGGCTATAACATATATTTCGGCCTATACAGATGAGGAGGAGGAAGAAGCGTATGGGAATAGTGTTTTTATTCGAACCAGTGAAGATCTCGGCGAAACCTGGTCGGATCCGGTGTTGGTAGATAAATCCGATGATGGACACAATCAACATCCGATTATTACAAGCAGTCCGGATGGTAAGTTACACCTCATTTGGTTTAAAGCTATGGAGAATAGAGGATCATCGTCGATAGTTGACTATGCATATCACAGCTATTCCGAAGACGGTGGAGCGTCCTGGTCAGACCCGGTGAATGTTACACCGGAAGTAGAAACTCACCTCCACATTTTTGACCAGCCCTCTGTAACCATAAATGACGAAGGCCATGTGCTGCTTGCATTTGTAATGGGGGCTTTCAGCGGATCTGATTTCCCGTTGTATATAGCAGAATGGTCTCCGGGTGAGGGCTGGACGGAAGAAGAAAATCTGTTTGATGCCCGATCGGTAAATCAACAGATAGCTGTGGACTCAGATGATAGCGGCTTCCATATTCTGTTTTTTTCCGGAGATTTTGACGAAAATGGACTCTTTTATTCCAATAGTATACGTTAAGGGGGAGCAGAAAATGGTGGGTTGCGAAAAAAGGATAAAGGTAAGGGTAACTTAGGTAATTGGGTTTAATGGAGAAATTTTTGTTAGGAACCAAATTTCCAAATAAACTTTGATTTTGGCAGCCAAAACGTAACAGGTGTTTAGAAACCTGTCACGTTATCTTGGATTCGACTTTGTCAGCCACAAATTGCTGGTCGTGAAATAGCTGCTATTGTTACTATCAATTCCCTTGAACTTTGAACTCTTTGAACCTTGAACTGCCTTCAGCCCTCCCAAAAGCAGAAAAACCCAATTACCTCATTCCCTTAATTCCTTATCCCTAAACTTACTCCGGCTTTACCGGCGAAGAAGCCTCATCCCCCACCACCGTCATCCAAGGTCGAACCTTCCACTTCAACACCAACCCGTTTTTCACGTAGGGATCTTCTTTGGCAAATCGCTCGGCCGCTTCAGGTGAATCTCCCTGAAACAACAGTATCGCCGTATCCACCGGCTCCTGTACTGCTCCGCCGAGGACCAGTTCGCCCCGCTCATGAGCTTTCCAGGCCAGTTCGAGATGTTCGTCGCGGTAAGCTCCACGGCGTTCGAGGTAGTCAGGTGCTAATTCGTAAATAAGTAAGTAGTGCATAATTGTGTTTTTTTGCCGCGGATTTGCGCGGATTTTTTTGTTGTTATTCAATATTCCATTTAGGAGCAGTAGGCAGAATGTCTTTTGTAATTCCGAGTTTATAAGAGGTAAATGGGTTCATATTGGCCTTCAAATCTTCAATGCGGTTCCTATTATTGGAAAATTCAAGGATAGCTCCTAATAATGCTTTTACTCTTGGTGGATATTTTAAAGCGTACCGGACCATCTTTGACAGTTCATCGTCTGACAGTTTGATGATTTTGTTCTTTATTATTGTTATGGCCGATTTCTTGTCAATATCTGGGATGGTCTTAAAGTCTTTAAGCGCATCTAATATTTCAAGTAAGTAGTAGTTATGATCGGTTACGTCCACATAGCTTTTGACCGGCTTTACATGTGTTTTTCCGATTTTTGTTGTTACCCGTTTTGTCTTGCTGGCAACTTTAATTGTTTTGGGAACCTGTGTAGTTAAACCCATTCGGTTGTATAAAGAACCTCCGGTGATATATGCAATGCGTTTGCCATCTTCAAAGAGATATGGTTTCAGTAACTCTTCTTCACCCGGCCTCAGTTCACCAAATGCAGATTGCCGGGGTTTATAGAATACTCCGGTAGATATCCTTTTGATAACCCCTCTCTTAATGAGCCTTTCAATAGCTTTAGCACCAGCGCTGTACTCAGTTGGGTCAATACCAAGTTGCTGATACTTGAAGGTTGCACCATCCTGCATTCTGTTAATCTTACGTTCTATTTTCTCTGCTACCTTCATTGATCTATAAAGATTTACTTTCGGCAATAAATATAAGATAGCGACACTATTTGTCAAGTATTTTGCGCAATATACTTGACAAATGATCGGAATCTGAAACTCAGAATTATCTTAAACTACAAATGATTGCCGGTGGCAACAAAAACGTGAACAGGTGTTTAAAACCTGTCACGTTCACTCAGGTTCCACTTTTTAGCCACGGCCCGCTGATGCAAAATAACTAACAATCTTACCACCAACTCCCTTGAACCTTAAACCCCTTGAACCTTGAACTGCGTCCAGCTCCCCAAAAGCCAGAAAAACCCAAATTACCTAAATTCCTCAATTACCTAACCCCCATACACTGCGCCCGTCCGCGCAACCCCTCTGCGCCCTCAGCGGTTACCCTCCCCACTCCATAAAACGAAAAAGCCCGGAAACTCCTAAGAGCTCCGGGCTTTTGGCAAGTAGTGAGAGCCACTAATTTTATTGCGGTTTAGGACGAACTCAGAAAATTTCTGAGTACAGTATGTAAAATACCACCATTTCGGAAATAGTCAACCTCTACCGGGGTATCAATTCGGGATTTTACCTCGAATTTGATCTCGGTTCCGTCTTCTTTCTGAGCTGTTACCGGAACGCTTTGCTGAGGCTTCATATTATCATCAATGTCGATGGTGAAGTGCTCGGAGCCGTCCAGACCGAGGCTGTCGGCGGAGTCGCCTTCATTGAATTCGAGCGGCAGCACGCCCATACCGACGAGGTTGGAACGGTGGATGCGCTCGAAAGATTCGGCGATCACGGCGCGGACGCCCAGGAGGTTGGTTCCTTTGGCCGCCCAATCTCGGGAAGACCCGGTGCCGTACTCCTTGCCGGCCAGACCGATCAGCGGAGTGCCGGACTCCTTATACTTCATCGCCGCATCGTAGATCGAGGTGATTTTATCCTCGGGAAAATACGTGGTGTATCCGCCCTCGTAACCCGGCGCCAACTGGTTCTTGAAACGCACGTTGGCAAACGTTCCGCGGGTCATGATGCGGTCGTTACCGCGACGGGAGC
>SLQI01000034.1 GCA_007131535.1 Balneolales bacterium
GAACCCTGCCAATGTACTGAATGAGCTTGCCTTTAAATGAAAACGGGTACACCAAAAACATACATGAGGCATTATCCAGATCCATGCCTTCGCCGAAATATTGTCCGGTAGTAATAAAAACCTCATATTCTCCCCTCTTTAGCTGGTTCCAGCCCGATTTCTTCTCTTTGTCCGTGTTCTCCCCGCTTAAGGCTATAACCTCATAGGACTGTTTAAGATATTGTTGTAGAATTTCGACGTGATCACGACGCTCGGTCAGAATGATGACTCTCTTCTGTTGATCCAGTTCCTTTTGCACATCCGCGATAATCAATTCGTTTCGTAACGAATCGTGGACAAGCACTTTTGAGATCGTTCCAAATTTATCGGTCCGCGGATTAAAGGGTACATCGAGTTCGGTGTTACGGATGATAACCTTAAGCTCAGGCATCTTTTGCCGGCCGGGGGGTTCGATTTCGCTGATAAACTCGCCAAGATGGATAAATATAAGTTTATCATCATTGTATTTGCGAAACGGAGTAGCTGTAAGACCGTAAAGGTAGTAGCTGTTCAGACGGGTTATTGTTTTGCGAAAGGTTTGAGCAGGAAGCCGGTGACATTCATCTACGATTATCATGCCGAACGCATCCTGAAGCTTTTCGGCTTCACCGGTTTCTGTCATTCGGGATAAAGACTGGACCATAGCTACCGTGATCTTCTCCCCGTGTCGTCTTTTTCCCGCACCTATCACTCCGATCTTTTTTTGAGGTATTCCGAGAAACGTTTCAATACGTTCGATCCACTGCTCCACAAGTTGTTTTCGATGAACGATAATCAAAGCCGGCTGCTGTTTCTCCTGTATGATCTTAAGTGCTATTACCGTCTTGCCGGAACCAGGCGGTGCCGTGATGATACCCATATCTTTAGACCGTGCTGCTTCAACAGCGGGTTCCTGATGCGGTCGTATTACCGCTTTAAAGTCAAATTGCAGAGGTGTATGACGTTCTCGTTTGTCGATAAACTCATATTTAATTTTGTTATTCCGACAAAAACGTATAACCCTGCCGACCGTACCTTTCGGAACAAAGAGATACTCCTCATCCTCTTCAATCAAATTGTAGTACGGCCGTGAGGGCCATGGATTTTTACCAACCTTTTGTTTGATCAGGTACTCCGAACTGAGAAATTGCAACTCGTTTTTAAGATAATCTGCCATCGCTGCGGACATCCCCTTGCGTGATATCAACAATTTGCGTTCAAGAACAATACGCAGTGAAGAGGCTTCCTCTATTTGAATTGTTGAACCGCGTGACTCCGACTTACCCTTTAAACGACCCAACACCTTATTCAGGTGATCCACCGACGCTTTTCGGATATTCGACAACAACTCCCACTGATCGGGGTATGGCTCAAATGTAGTTGTTTTCAGAAAACAACATGTTCCCTTTTCCACAGCATTTTTATGTAAGGGTAAGGCGATTAAACTCCCCAGTCCTTTTCCGGTATGGGTATTCTGGCTCGGAAACAACCGGTCAAAACCCGAATTCTTATCAAAATCGGGTGTCACTCCTGCTTGTTTAAGAATATGGGTAAATATACTGCGGCTTTGGTATGCAGGATACGGCTGTTCAAAAAACATCCAAACATGGACGCCCTTCCCCGATTGTGACCGTTCAATATACACCGGAAGGTCATATTTATCACATAATTGCATGACTTCCGGGAGTTCATTATCCGCCTTGCTCCCGTCAAAATCCGCCGCTATAAACCAGGAAGTATTGTCTGCCAACAGTGGATAGACTCCGATATGCTTGTGGCCCTCAAGATGCTCCCGGATGTCTTCGTCCTTTAACCTCTGAAGTTGCTTGTTAGGAAAATTTTGGAATGTTCCACCGTTTCGTTTGTGCAATTTAAGTAACTCTTGGTCGAATATATAAGCCGGCACGTAGCCGCTTTTGTTGCCACGTTGCCACCGAATGGCAAATGCATCTTCCCGACCTTTGAAAACAGATCGGAAAAGAGATATGTGGTGAGGCGAAACCATAGTTTAAGTTATTCCGAATTGGAGCAGTCAGGCCACATTGTACATGTTATATCACTTATTTACAATATCGGTAGGTTGGCGCTATTGCAAATAGCAACAGACAGTACCTCAATAGCCACCAATTAATATTCGACGCACTATACGAAATTTGGAATCTAAAACTTCAAAAGCATCGTTAGTACCGACGGAAATATACCGGTTGCTCTCTGTGGAGCTACTTTTATGAGCTTCGCTTAATACGTTCTCTGCCTGATTCCTTCTCCGAAAGACTCAGCCCCGACCACAATAATATGCTGATCCGAATAAATCTCTTCATTGCTTTCCCAGAAAATGTAGTCACGTTAATAATTTGCCGAATACTGCAGTATACTATCGATGTTTTCGAATTCTCCCTCGAATTTATATTAAAGGCTGTTACCGTCTTGATTGGTGAAGAATTTTGTGCTCATTTGAAGAAGCCTGAGGTGTTTAAATTTTGAGGCAATTTAGGATATGAGCGGGAAAATTAAAATGAACCAATTGAAATGATATCAAACATTAGTGTTGCAAGATGCTTTCCCACAGTGGTTCACCCCTCCAATCATCAGGAAAACCCATACTACGGACATTTACATTCGGGTACTGATTCAATAAATCATTAAATCTGTTTTTGAACTTATGCCCCGGGTTTATCACATCCATCAGGTAGCAATACAACATAGCAACAGGTATAATTTATGTTCATCGATATCTGTATCAGTAATAAAAGGTCGATTGGTATAATTCGGAATGACCGGACCAACGGCAAGCCTTCTGTTCCAAAGTCTGGCGTGATGAGCACATATATTGCGAACATTACTTATGGCATGCATCCAGCTCACCAGTAATTTTGGGTGTCCTAAGCCAAAGTTTCCGGCAATTATCTTTTTTTCCGGGCTCATTTTGAGGTTGGAATACAACTTTGACAATAACCCGAAAGAGATAACCTCCAACGTCATCCAGGAAGGAGGTCGATAGGGTGTATCATATTTATCCCTGTAATGATCAATAAAAACCTCTACTGATCTGTCGACTTCATTATCAATTACCTTCAAGTCATTTATAAAATACGCTTCTTTTTTATAATGCTTCTTTTCCTGATACCAATGCGAACCATGGCGCATTGAATAATGATGAATAACCTGAGTCCTGAAAGCTATTTCTATACGTTCTATAGCATCAAAAATTAATAAACGCAGATACCGGTCAAACAAATAATCGTCCAGAACCTGATCAAATGAGGTGCCAGTTTGAAAAGGGTGATTTTCATCGGTGTTTACCTGGTAAGGATAGGTGTAAGCCCTTAAACGGTAATAGCTTATATAGGATAAGTAGTGACGTGCTCTCGCGTGATCAGCTATTTGTAATCCCCTGCTCTCTAAAAGCGCTATTTGCTCATCAATACTTAAAGGCTTCTTGGAATAGGTAGCCATAAAAAAGAAAACCCACCTTGGTGCGCTTCACCCGGAGTAGCTCCGGATGAGAGGCGTGGCAGGTCTTATTAATTTCAATTTAATAACGATTACACACATTTTAAAATATAAAATATCATCGAATTACTATTAATTCAATACCCATATCTGACAGAATGACTTATGTTTAATTACATTGGCTCGCATTCTCCTCATCTCCACCGATCCATTTTCTGTGCCTTTTACCGGGATCCGCCTCATGCAATTAAAAATCTGTTATGCCTCGGTTGAGAACATAATATTGAGTCTACTCCGAAAAGTCCGGTTATGGCAAAATTCGTAGTATAAGCTTAAATAGTATAAGTATTGGTCATCCCGGAAGATTCGTAGTGCTAACGGAGGATCTATCCGGGATCCAGCGAACATGGCTCCAATGTTACCCTTAACCCCTGGATCCCGGATAGCAATCCGTCGTTCCTCCGGCTTGCTTCCGGGATGACGATCTAAATTATTTAGGAGAAAATCACACATATAGTTTGATTCAGACTTTTCGGAGTGCGCTCAATATTCAAGCTTAGAATAATACCCACAATAGCTATTGCCAATTAAC
>SLQI01000244.1 GCA_007131535.1 Balneolales bacterium
GACCCGAAAAATTAAATTTTAAAACAGCAACTATTATGGCTAAACAACGAACGCTGGCAATTTTAAAACCAGACTGTGTAAAGAAAAACCTGGTCGGTGAAGTGACCCGGAGAATTCAGGAGGCCGGCTTTGAAATCAAGGCGATGAAGATGACGCGCCTGACCAAGGAGACCGCCGGTGGTTTTTATGCTGTTCATAAAGAGCGCCCGTTTTTTGGCGAACTGGTAGAATTTATGACCAGCGGGCCCTGCGTGCCGATGGTACTTGAAAAAGAAAATGCCGTAGATGATTTCCGAGCATTGATTGGCGCTACCGACCCGGCAGAAGCGGATGCCGGAACGATCCGTAAGGAATTTGCCGACAGTAAAGGCGAAAACATTGTCCACGGTTCCGACTCTGCGGAAAACGGCCGGATTGAAAGTGCATACTTTTTTACCGAATCCGAAATTGTAGCTAACGAGGCCTGAGTCGGAGATTCCGCCCTATTAAAAAGCCATCTCCAAAATAATTATGGGGATGGCTTTTTTAATACCTGCCTTGTCTTTTACCGTTAATTTATTCATAATGTATTCGTGTAACAGTTTGATGCCGTGAACGATAACTTATGTAACAGTGGTTACTCCCTAATAATCTGATACCTTCACTGCTAATTCTATAATAGCAGACTTAATAGCTTAACTACCTGCATCTCCGGGTTCATTAATATCCGGAAGACTACACTCCTGTTAAGTTCAATTTAAGCTTTAATTCATGAATAAATTAGTAGCACAGATAGCGCACGATGTCAACAACCCGGTCGGCAACTCCCTTATGTACAGCCAAATGCTTGACGAAATTTTGAATGACCTTAAAAATGAATATCAGAACGGAGAGATTGAACAGGCTATTGAATTTAATCAGAATATAAAACTGGCCTTGAACAGTCTCACCGGAATACTTGAAGCCTGGGTTACGGGACACCATATCGCTGCCGGTACTCACAAGTTCGAAAAGCAGGCACTTGATCCGTCCGTTATGCTCAATAAAGCTATTGGCGAGACCGGGATCTACACTACCCGAAAACGCATAAAAATCCTGAAAGAATGGGATGAATCCGTGCCGCCGGTTTATACGGATTTAAAGGTCTTCCAACGGATACTGGAAAACATGGTGATGTTAATGGTGATCTTTGCTACTTATGAAGATACCTTGCGTTTTATCATCTCTGATCAGGGTGATAAAGTAGGAATTTCGATGGAAGACTCGTACACGGATCCCCGCCAGGCCCTTCAGGATCGATTTACAGGAAAAGAACCCTGGAAAGACGGGGAGGTACTTAATGAGGGGGTGTTAAAACCGGCCGGCTACGGCCTCAAATTTTGCGGCATCGCACTCACCGAACTTAATGCCGAACCTGATGTAACTCCAAGTGAACTCGGTGGCCTCAAGTTTTCTTTTAAGCTCCCTAAAGCGGATTAACCCAGGCATTACCCGCAGTCTTTTATAAGTTTATTTACCGGCGTCGCAGACGTTCATAGCACAGCAGTGCACCGCTTACCGAAACATTCAGAGACTCCGCCGGTCCGGGCATTGGTATAAAAACCTTGAAGTCGCAATGCTCCAAAGTTTTCCGGCGGATGCCTTTGCTTTCATTACCCAGAACAATGCCGAGCGGAAGATCATAGTTGGCTTCCCAGTAAGAGGTTTCCCCGTTCTGATCCAGCCCCATAATCCAAAACCCCCGATCCTTCAGTGTTAATATGGCCTGATTCAGATTGGTAACCCGGATTATAGGGATATGCTGAACCGTACCGGCCGCACTTTTAATTACGTTGGCGTTAATCGGCGCCTGACGGTGTTTCCCTATGATAATCCCCTCCACTCCCGCTGCAACTGCCGACCGTATAATAGCCCCGAAGTTGTGGGTATCCTCAATCTCATCAAGAATCAGGGCTGAGGGATTTTCAGATGGGTCAACTTTTTCCAGCCAATCTTCCAGCTCAATATAAGTTACCGGGCTGATCAGGGCGACGATCCCCTGATCGTTAACTTTGCCCACCATTTCATAAAGTTTTTTCCCCGGCACACGTTGTACCGGTATGCGGTATTCTTTAGCGGTTTGTTCCAATTGATCTATTTTCCCGCCGCGTAAATTATCCCTGATATACAACTTAACAACCTGATCAGGGTGATGCTGAAACTGTTCTTCTATCGGGTTACGCCCGTAGATAAGATTTTCTTCTTGCATGGAACATTTTGAGTTTAACTGAGATTTTTAATAAGGTAGACCTGATTTAAGTAAAATCCCAACGGCTATGTTACGAGATACCCCTAAAGAGAATCCGGATTTATTCAGAACTGAAGCCACCCGCTGTGCGGCAAAGCTGCCTGAAAATAAATCGGTGCCTTTTAAACGGCTTCGTAGTGTTAACCCATTGCATTTATTTTCATCGGTACTGCAAATCGTTACCGGCTTAAGTTTGGTGCTGTTTGCCATGCTGGGATTAATTTCACCTTTATGGACAGCCGGATTGATGAGTTTACTGGGTAGTGTTCTTACAGTGGTTGGTGTATATTTACTTTACGACACCATAAAAAAAAGGCATTCCATAAATAAGCTGGCCCGGGAATCGGTCCGGCGAATCATACAAGATCAAAACTGATTAGTTCATGGAGTACAGCGACGAGCAGATCAAGAAATATGAAACCTTTCTGAAATATCATATCGGCAAGGACTTTGACAAAATGGACAAACAGCAGCAAACGGAAGCTCTGCAGTCCCGGGATCGCAGGTTTAACTTACTGATGATCGTCAACATTATTGCACTGGTTTTATTTGCCTACTGGTTTCTGGGCGGAGTAACTCAATTGCCCGACCTGATTTTCTACATTCTGATTGTGGTATTTGCGCTGAATATGCTTTCCGTCGTCTACCAGAAAAAGATACTTGGCGAAGTAAAACAATACGTGCTGTCACAGTCAGGGTAGCCAAAATGTTGATGAGGTCCGGTTATGCCGAACAATGAACTGGCAGCGTGGGCTGTATCGCTGGACCGCCCTTTGATTATCGCTCACCGCGGTGCCAGTGCCTATTATCCGGAAAATACATTGCCTGCCATCGAAGAAGCCATCCGGATGGGCGCAGATATGGTTGAAGTGGATGTACAATTGACAGCAGATCAAGTGCCGGTAATTGCGCATGATTACAATACGGCACGAACATCCGTTAACCGCGGCTACATCAGTCAGATGCAGTGGAAGGAGTTACAGCACCTCGACGTCGGCAGCTGGTTTCACTCCCGGTTTTCCGATGCCCGGATACCCATCCTGGATCAGGTTCTTGATCTCTGCAAAAATAAGCTCCCGATCAACCTTGAAGTAAAATGCCGGGAACGGAACCCGGAAAAACTGCGGGAGCGCTTAGCTATATTGATCAACTTTGTAGCTGAACACCAAATGGAAAATTCGGTTTTGTTTTCCGGATTTGACAGCAGAGTCTCAGATATCGTTAAATCTCTCAACAGCCATATAGCCACAGCGGTACTTTACAGTCCGTTGCGCTGGAAACGCATCTTGCCGTCCCGGCTGACCAGAAATTTTCATGCTGATTTTTTTCATTGCTCATGGCGTCAGCATGGCAAGCGGTGGCAGGAAGACCTGGATACTTATAACATTCCGGTAAATGTGTATACCGTTAATCAGATATCAACCTATTCAAGGATGAAGGCTCTCGGGGTAACCGGTGTATTCACAGATCGCCCCGATGTTTTACGTAAATATGAGAACTCCGATTAATGTTTGAATTCAACCAATAAATCAATCATCTAAAGATCAGCGTCGCAAAATAATTTCCGCTGTAGTTTAAGGAATAACATCCCATGATCCACCTTCGATAATTTAATCAATTCTCAAGAGAACACTTACAGCCTTGCTTGGTAAACTCCCCTGTCACCATGACCTGCCAGGCGAAATGTATAGGACTTCGATATCTCAGGAATTGTTTTCCTGTTTAGCATTGAATGCCTTAAAAAGATGTTCTATTTTTGCATATCCAGTCACCTCAAAAAACCGGTAATGTCCTGTAAATATATTATTGTCACCGGTGGAGTTACATCTTCACTGGGAAAAGGTATCATTTGTGCATCTCTTGGGAAACTTCTTGCCGCGCGGGGGCTTCGCGTAACCATTCAAAAACTTGATCCCTACATCAATGTAGACCCCGGCACCATGAATCCGTATGAACACGGAGAGGTCTACGTCACGAACGATGGCGCCGAAACCGACCTGGATCTTGGTCATTACGAGCGGTTTCTGAATGTCACCACCAGCCAGAAAAACAATGTCACCACCGGTCGCATCTATTACGACGTGATCACCAAAGAGCGTAAAGGTGCTTATCTCGGCAAAACTGTACAGGTGGTGCCTCATATCACCGATGAGATCAAATCCCGGGTTCGGGCAATTGGTGATACCGGCGAATATGATGTCGTAATCGTTGAAGTCGGCGGCACCGTCGGCGATATCGAGGGGCTGCCGTACATTGAAGCTATGCGCCAGCTGCGCTACGATGTCGGAAGAAAAAACACCCTTTCCATTCACCTGACTCTGATCCCGTACCTGAAAGCGGCCGGTGAACTGAAAACCAAACCAACACAGCACTCGGTTAAAACTATTCTTGAAATCGGACTGCAGCCTGATATTCTGGTATGCCGCGCTGAGGTACCGATCGACACTTCTATCCGCCGTAAAATTGCGCTTTTTTGTAATGTGGATGATGAAGATGTCATCGCCTCAATGGATGCCGAATCCATTTATGAAGTTCCCCACTTGATGCTGGAGGAGGGGTTAGACCGCCGGGTAATTGAACGTCTTCAATTAGATGCTGCCGATGAACCCGACCTCACAAACTGGAACCGGTTTCTTCAGGCTGTCAAACATCCTTCTAAGCGCATCAAAATTGCGTTGGTTGGCAAGTATGTTGAACACAAAGATGCCTATTTATCAATTGCCGAATCGTTCATACACGCCGGCGCCATGAACGATTGCCGGGTAGATCTGGTCTGGATTCAATCCGATGATCTTACTGCCCGGAATGTGGCTCCCAAACTGAAAAATGTTAGCGGAATTCTCGTAGCACCCGGATTTGGCGGCCGGGGCATCGAAGGAAAGCTCCATGCCGTTCGTTATGCCCGCACCAAAAACATCCCGTTTTTCGGTATTTGCCTGGGAATGCAGTGCGCGGTCATCGAGTTCGCCCGTAATGTTTGCGGCATGACCGATGCCAACAGCACAGAATTTCTGCCGTCCACCCCGATGCCCCTTGTTGATCTGATGATGGAACAAAAACAAATTGATGATATGGGCGGTACGATGCGGCTGGGCCAATACGAGTGTAAGCTGAGCGAAAACTCCACTGCACACCGGGCATACGGTAATGAGGTGATCTACGAACGTCACCGACACCGCTACGAGTTGAACAACCACTATCTTGAACAACTAAAATCGTGTGGTTTGAAAATCACCGGCATCAATCCTTCTACAGGACTGGTTGAAATCATTGAGATTGAAGAACATCCCTGGTTTGTTGGTGTTCAGTTTCACCCGGAGTTAAAAAGTTCCGTTAAAGAGCCGCACCCATTGTTTGTCAATTTTGTGGCGGCCTCCATCGCGTATGCTGAAGATCATGAGCTGATCAAAAAACTCCCGACCGGTGAAGTAGAGCAGCAAGTATGACCACAGCCGATGGCTTTTACGGGCGGGTTCGTATTCGAGTGAACGGATTGCTGCTTCATGAAAATGCCCTATTGCTGGTCAGGATGAAGTCTCCCGTTACCGGCTCCGATGTTTGGATTCCCCCCGGTGGGGGCGTAAAATTCGGTGAAACTCTTCATCAAACCCTGATCAGGGAGATGCGGGAAGAGTGTGGGCTGCAGGTTCACCCCGGCCCTTTGCGCTATATCCATGAAGTGGTTGCTGAACGTGTACATGCAGTAGAATTCTATTTTGATGTACGTGCATCACATCCTGATCAAGCACAGCTGGGCAGTGACCCGGAATACCATGAGGATGAGCAATTGCTGCAGGAGTTGAAATATATTTCGCTGGGGGAACTGGACCGCTTTCCGGTTGTGCCGAAATATTTACAAACAAACTACCCGGATGAAGCCAAAAACAGCTCCCCTGCACCTCTGTATATTACTCCCTATTATGGATGAACGCTCATACATTTAATCCCTGTAATGCGTTGAAATGTTAAGTAGTGTCTGTAAAAAAAACAAAATCGGCGTTCCGCTCGTCCCAAAAATGCTCATGTACGCTTAGTACACTGCGCTTTTTGGAAGCTTCGCTCGCCTTGATCCTGGCGTTTTCTTACGACACTACCACTTTTCTTACAGGCACTAAGTAGCAGGTACGTTCTTAACCGAACTTCATGGAAAAACCGAAAAAATCAACCAAATACGGTCCGGTTACGGGATCCTCCGATTATCCAGACGATGTGGACGTGAAACGCGTGAAGCTTAAGATTTCACGCAAGGAGCTTGAGCAGATGTCGAAGGATGAGGTATTAGCGTTCATCAAAAGTGAACGTAAAAAATACAAGAAGGCCCGAAAAGAAAAGAAAAAAGAGATCCGCCGAAAAAAACGGGAACAGAGACGCAATGAGGGTGGATTCTCACTTCCTTTTGAAATTCACGTCGGCTCAGTGGCTTTCTCCATTCTGATTGCCACAGTTATTCTGGCCGGAAGCATTTTACTTTTACGAATGGCCGACAGCACCGATACCACCGATAACGGAGCAGGTTACATTGATGAACGCTCTTTTTCATTGGCTTCTACTCCCTGGGAAGACCACCAGATCACACAGAGTGCTTTGTTCGCCGGAATTTCCGGACTATGGGAAAACCGGCAGTACACCGAAAGCATCGCTGATATTGACGAGCTGATTAATGAGGCTGCAGATGACGAAAGCCTGGTTAAGGAACTGGAACTCTTGAAACTGCATGCCATAGCCCGGTCGGAAGACTATAATCGCGCAATTCACTATAGCCGCACGCTACAATCCAACTATGGCGGTGATGCCGATTTTATGGCTGAAGTGTATTGGTACCGGGGTCACATTTTCTATCAAACCGGACGCCCCTATGACGCATTCCGCGCATTTCAGTCGGTCGGGCGCCATCAGGGAGCGCGCGCCGAAGAAGCCTGGGAGCTTGTGGATTATCTCAACGATAACTATCTATAATTGCAAACCCAAAACTTTTACTGTTCGCGAGTCATCCCGCTACCTACCTGTTAATTCCCCCTATTCGTCTTTTTCTTTTACTTTTCGAAGTTGAAGATGATGCTTGATCCGGCCGAACGCAAATACCAGGAAGAAAAAGACGATCAACACCAGCTCAGACATCCCCATTTCTTCCTGATACCAGAATGAATAAAAATATACCAGACCAAAACCGATCACGCCGGTAACCATCGTGTACACGTGATGCCCGAAGTGACGGGCAAGCAGTCCATTGATCAAAATCACGGCCAGTATGATTATCAGTACGGTGGTACCATCCATGTGGTTTGGGTTAATGAATTGAAATTAGTCGTTGGCGAGATGCTCTTTGAAATTCATAATCCGGTTGTAGGATTCCTCAATCCGGGAAAGAGGTACCCGGCCGTCCTCTACCATAGCGGCGATCTTGTTCACTGCGCGTTCGGTGATGTCTTCTTCATATACCGAATTGTTGGCAAAAACCAAAAGATCCAGCCCGGCATTAATACCCAGTTCCAGGGCCTCTTCGAGTCCGTAATAATCGGCGATAGCATTCATCTGCATATCATCGGAGACAATCACTCCTTCATAGCCCATCTCTTCACGGAGCAGGCCGGTAATTACTTTTTGTGATAGCGTTGCCGGATGGTCCGGGTCCAGCCGCTCATTGAAGATGTGAGCGGTCATAATCAGTTGTAGGTCCGAATCGATCAGCTCCTGGAAAGGCTGCAACTCCACTTCATCCCAATATTCCGTCACATCGGCGATTCCAAGGTGCGTATCATCTTTGGAACTGCCATGTCCGGGAAAATGCTTGATGGTCGAAAACACCCCATGCTGATGATGCCCCTCCATGAAAGCGCGGGCATGACGGGCAACGACGTCCGGATCTTCCGAAAAGCTGCGTTCCAACCTGCCTATTATCGGATTCTCAGGGTTGCGATTGACATCCGTAACCGGAGCATAGTTGATGTTAAACCCAAGCTCTGCCAGCCGTTCAGCCGTCTTCGCGGAAACTTCCCGTGTTTGCTCAGGATTACCCTCCTCCGCGAGCTTCTGGTGCGACGGCATTTCGTGAAAACCATGTTCCGGCTTTAATCTTGCTACATTTCCACCTTCCTGATCTACCGCGATCATCAACGGTATTTCGGCGTGCGATTGTATATCGGTGTTTAGCTTCTGCACCTGGTCCAGGTCTCGAATATTGCGCTCCGGAACGTCCCGCGGAACATCATAATCAAACAGGATGACCCCACCGAGATTCCGTTCTTCGATATCCTTTACGATCGTCATATCGTCATGAAGTTCAAATCCTCGAAATCCGACCATGAGCATCTGGCCGATTTTCTTCCTGAGTTCTTTATCCTGACTATCCTCAACCTTACCGGCATCAGCACAGGCCGACAGCGCAATTCCTGATAATAAAACAGCTATACCTAACAGTAATTTCATTTTTTAATACTTGAATAAATAAATGTGATTGTATCCACCCGGACAGAGATTTGGCACCTGCCTCGGATAAGCCTGAAGTCTTAAAAATAGGGATTTTGATCAATGATCCTACCCCGTATTAAATGCTATTTATCTGTGATCTATTCTAAATTTTTTTATCGACCAAATGGTGATATTGGGGATATGAGGTGTCTGTTGCTGGTTGCTGGTTTGAATATCATCTGATTTAACAAATAAATTAATAAGACGTATATCAGCTTCGCATCCATCCATTTCCGTTGACTTCAGTCAACGGATAAGCGCCTCCCCCTCATATAAACGCGGGGCTTTAGTCCTGCTCCTTCCCGCTCCCGCACCACAATTCCAGCCATCCTGCTTCTCAAAGTGAGGCAACCCTGCATAGAAGGATTTTTGATCTATCAAACTACCTATACGGGGCTAAAGCCCCGTTTGTGGTCGGCAGGGGCGCCGTTTACCCGTTGACTGAAGTCAACGGAAATGGATGGGTGCGGTGTGGGAGATTCAGGGCATTCAAACAAAAAACAGAGCGGTTAGAAAGTAGCACTCCGTTTTGGCAGCTTTATCGTTGTTTTATCGATCAAAGCTTGTTCATTGCTGATAAAGCATCAGGATAATTGTATTTGTACAAGTATTTGAAGTGAACGGATGTTTGCAGCACTTTTTGAAATGCTCAACGTCAGTACCGAACCTGGGTGATTTATCCCAAGGAATTTCGTGAACAGCCTACTTATAAACGGGAAGGTCAAATTCTCCGTCATCAATCACTTTTTCCCCATCACCTTGTGCCAATTGTGTTACAAACTCAAATTCACCCCGGCATTGCATCTCTTCCATATCACAGGATGAAATCGTGAGCGTTCCGGAGGAGTCGGTATCGGTTATACTTTCAACCGGTACATCACCCAGAAAAACATACCATAAACCTTCTTCCTCGCCAATTGAATATTCTCCGGGACCGGAAAAGTCGTCAACCTCAATGATGATTCTTTCAAAGTAAAAAGGGGAATCATGCTCCGTTTCGGACGGCAGCATTGCCCGGAGGCTTAACTGTTCATCTTCATTTATGGTTAGGTATGCCGACGCCCCTCCGGTTGAAATCGCATAGTTTTGGTATTCTTTTCCGTCGATGTTCACATGAAATTCAGCAGTTACGGGCTCACTGACCAAATCCCCAATCTCTCCGGGTTGATAAGTACCCTCACGGATACCATCATCAATAATCAACTCCCCGGAGCTGATCCGGTAGGTTGTCGTATCCTTATGCACACCTCCGATGTTACTGACGTATCTGAAAATAATGTCCTCGCTCCGGGTTTTTACATTCGATACGGAAGATTGATAATTTAGTTTGGCAATCTTGCCCGTTGCCGTTTCTACACCAAGACCGGCATATATTCCATCCTCCCTGATCCGAAACCCCCAAAACCTTTCCTTCGGACCCAAAACATCGGATGCAGCTTCATCTGTTTGATACCATATCCCGGTTATTTTCGGATCGACAACGGGCTGATCATCACATCCGTTAATCAAAAAAATCAACATGAACAAAACGAGGAGGGCAGCGTTTTTCATAACGTTTGGTCACATCATCCTGGTTATAATAGACATTTCGAGTTCTAATCCGGCTTTCTGTTTCTTTCTACACATCACCCTGCCCGGGAACCCATTTTACGTTTTCTCATCATACCTACATACCGGAAGGGATTACCAAAACCTCTGTTCGGGTTTTATGTTCAGTAATCCTTGTTGCTTTCCTGTAGCACCTGAAGGAATAATGAGGTGAATTTAAAACAATATGTTATAGCAATAATATTATCGAAAACTGAATACCACACCCGACGTAATAGATATTGACATTTTTTCGTATATAATTTATACTATATGCGCAAATTCGCATATATGAATTCCAAACTCCAACATACCGCTGATCAACTGAAAACCCTGGGAGACCCGGTGCGCCTGCGCATTATGCACGCATTAGTCCGCGCATGCTGTCCGGTGTGCGTTTGCGAACTGGTGGATGCCTTGAAGCTGCAGCAGTACCAGGTTTCGCGGCATCTGCGTGCTCTGAAAAAGGCCGGACTCGTAAAAACCGACAAAAAGGGCACCTGGGTCTATTATGATTTAGTTAACTCTTCGGAAGTTTCCTCTATTACCCGGTGCCTGGAGGATTTACTGCAGGGCGAGCAGTGCCGGCATGATATTGAACACCTGCGCAAGCGACTGGCTCTGCGTGAGGATGGCGAGTGCGTGGTGGGTTTTGTATCAGAAGAGAAACTTAACCGGAAAATGGCAGAATGTGGAATTGAGTAATGAAAACGGCTTTGTATCCTAAAAGCTGTGACCTCGATGAACCTATTGCTTTCGGTTTTCAGGACATTGAAAATCATTAACTACTAACTAAAATTTGAATAACAACATGCCACTGTACGAATATCGCTGTAAGGAATGCGGAGAGCTGATTGAGTTCCGCGCTTCTATGGACAAAAAAGAGGAAATGCTCGAAAGTTTAAAATGCGAGCAATGCGGCAGTTCAAACTTTGCTCAGGTTTTCGGAGGGGTCGCCCTGACCGGAACCAAAAGCGAAGGGTCGGGCGGAGACCTTCCTCCTGGTGGATTCAGCTGCCCGGGCGGCGCATGCGGACTTTGATCATGATTATCCGGATTCCGGCAGCATTACCCCGCTGCCGGTTTTATGATCCGGAGTTGCCGGATATATCTAATGGCCCACATAATGCTTAGAAAATGTTCAAACATGCGGCTGTAGCCCTCGATCTTTCTGATGCCAGCGATGTGATCGTTACCTGCCTGAAACATTTTAAATCCTTCGGCACGGAGAAACTCACCCTCATTACCGTAATCTCCCAATCCTACCCCGGAGGGGCCTCCACGCTCGACATCAGTGACTATGAGCGAAAGCTGGAGTCGTATCAAAAGCAGGCGCAATCTCAAGGATTTAAAACACAGATCCGGCTGGAGGCCGGCATCAACACCTATCCGCCTGTAGAAGTGCTTCGGGCAGCGAGAGATGCCGGCGCCGATTGGTTGATACTGGCCAACCGGGGTTACAACAAGTTGCGGGAGCTTTTGCTTGGCAGCACGGCATCTGAAATTCTTCAGCGTTCCACAATTCCGGTTTTTCTTCTGAATATAGATGTAACCGGGGAGGATGAGTTTGAGGACCGCAAGTTATTTTGCGTTCAATCCTGCCGTGATATGTTAAAGCATATCATGCATCCCACCGATTTCTCCTCCACAGCCATCCGGGCACTGCGTCTGGGAGGTCCACTACTTGCCCCCAAAGCAAACCGGTGGTCCCTTTTACATGTGCAGGCGGCCTCCAGAGTTGATCTTCGGGATGAGGAAAAACTCAGGCAATACGATTGTGAAGACAACCGGCGCCTCTCCGAGTTGGAGCAGGAGCTCAAAAATCTCGGCGCCGGAAGCATACGGTTATCAATCCGCTATGGCGCCCCGGCTCAGGAAATCCTGAAAGAAACGAATGAACAGAACGCCGGTATGTTACTTATGGGTAGCCAGGGTCGGGGATTCATACAGCAGCTCTTTTTCGGCGGGGTAAGTTTGCAAGTAGCCCGACTTAGCCGGGTGCCCATATTATTCATACCCGCTGAACGGGACTGAGCACTTCAGATCGTATCAACCATATATACACCATAAAACTTTAATTAGTAATGACTTCAGTCATACTGGCCGTAATTATTTTCATATTTACCCTCGTTCTTGTCATTTGGCAACCCAAAGGCCTTTCGATCGGTTGGTCAGCTTCTGTTGGAGCCGTGCTGGCACTTTCAGCGGGCGTTGTGGATTTCGGGGACGTCATCACCGTCACCGGTATCGTCTGGAATGCAACGCTGACGTTCATTGCCATTATCATCATATCATTGATCCTGGATGAGATCGGATTTTTTGAGTGGGCTGCTTTGCACATGGCCCGAATCGCCGGTGGTAATGGAATTCGGATGTTTGTCTACATCATATTGCTTGGAGCTGTTGTAGCCGCTTTTTTTGCCAATGACGGAGCCGCGTTAATCCTGACGCCTATCGTACTGGCTATGGTCAGAGCTTTAGAATTTAAGGAACGGATGATTCTGCCTTTTGTCATGGCCAGTGGTTTTATTGCTGATACCGCATCATCTCCCCTGATTGTCAGCAACCTCGTTAATATAGTTTCAGCGGATTTTTTCGGTATCGGCTTTCTGGAATACGCCTCAAGGATGCTCATCCCCAACTTTTTTGCCATAGCTGCAAGTATCGTAGTACTGTATTTGTTTTATCGCAAAGACATCCCCCGTAGTTATGAATTAAAGCATTTAAAAGTACCGGAAGAAGCCATACGTGATAAAACCATGTTCCTAATTTCCTGGCTGGTACTGGCAATATTACTGATCGGCTATTTTATTGTCGAATTTATACACTGGCCGGTATCTATTGTTGCCGGAACTGTGGCTGTTTTCTTTTTGGCACTTGCCCGAAAAAGTCCGGCTGTAGAAACCGCCAAAGTAGTGCGGGGAGCTCCATGGGCGATTGTCGTTTTTTCAATCGGGATGTATGTGGTTGTCTATGGACTGCAGAATGTCGGACTCACCGGCTTGCTGGCTGAGGTAATCCAGGCAGGTGCGGATCAGGGATTATTCGCCGGGACTATGGTAATGGGATTTTTGGCTGCATTTCTCTCTTCAGTGATGAACAATATGCCTACCGTTATGATTGATGCCCTGGCCATCGATCAAACTGCAACTGAGGGTTTGATGCGCGAGGCGCTGATATATGCCAATGTAATCGGTTCAGATCTCGGGCCTAAGATCACCCCGATCGGTTCGCTGGCTACCTTGTTGTGGCTGCACGTTCTACGCTATAAAGGTGTAACGATCACCTGGGGGTATTACTTTAAGGTCGGTATTGTCCTAACGATCCCCACACTTTTCTTCACTCTTTTCGGATTGTACCTGTGGCTGATATTGATCAGCTAAATTTTGAACCATGGATTAATCAAGCTTACAATAAATAACATACCATTCTGGCAAATAATTTATTATAAATATAATACTGATTTTAGTTCAGCAAATTCATTGACTTGTAATCCCCGGCTTTCTGCTGTTTCAGCACAAGAAGCCAACCCAAAACCCCGCTCATTATAGCTTGAGCAGCTGATTTTTAAAATTAATAGTTACTCTTTTCATGCTTTGTGTACCAAAAGGTAAGTTATGACAACAAGTTATGACCTAATCACTTAATTAAATTCAACGCACTTATGTTAAACAGTAAAAACCAGCAGAGCAGAACTAACTTACAGGAGGATCATATGATAACAGGAATAACCCCTCGATTTTTTTTACAATTTGCAGCTGTGCTTTTTATTTCATCCGGTTTGTTATTGGCCGGGTGTGATACCGGTACCGATGCTATGGATGATGAAGAATCAGCAACCATATCCGGTCAGGCCACTGAAGATAATGGTTCAGATGGAGGGTCTGAATCAACCATGGATGCTGAAGAAACCCAGGCAGGTGTTGAAGGCGCCGTTGTGACAGCCGCTGCCGTTCATGCGGATGGCTCAGTAACGGAACTTGCCGGAGAAGCTACAACCAATGCCGAAGGGGAATTTACTCTTGAGGTTGAAGGAGAAGGCGCTTCCGGCAATGTACAGGTTTTCGCCGAAGGTGATAACGGATATGAATCAAGCGCTTTGGTTAAAGTTGACGGTCAAAACTCCGTTGAAGCCCGTCCGATGACTGACCGAAGTGAAGCTGAAGCAGAAGTATACATTGAAGCGCGGGCCGAAGCCGGAACCGACGACTATGAGGAGGGGCCGACCGCAGCTGATGTAGCAGCTTATGTAAACGCTGAAGTAGCTTCGGCTATAAATGCCGGCGCCCAAAGTGCATCTGAAATCGGAGTGGCCATAGCAAATGCTGCTAAGGCCGAAACAGAATTTCACAGTGAAGCCGAAGGCAGTGCCGCCCTCGGTGCCGTTGCCGATGCCAAGTTTAGTGCATTTGCCGACTTACAGTCCGACCTTGCTGCATCCGCTGATGCCGAAGCCCGGGCCGAGGCATTTGCTGAATTTGAAGAATCCTTCGCCGACGTTTTTGCGTCTGCCGGAGCGGATATCGAAGCACAGGCCAAAACCCGGCAAGCCGGAACCTCTCTGCTGATAGA